>CAYHEU010000012.1:0-13666 GCA_964355785.1 uncultured Candidatus Saccharibacteria bacterium
ATCAACCGTGTCTTTATCAATATCGTCCATCATTTCCTCGGCGAGTGGCGTCAAGCGGCATTCGGTGTAACGCATCGCCGCGGCGCCGTCGCCGTCCAATGAACCGAAGTTTCCCTGACCTTGGATCAAAGGATAGCGCATAGAAAAATCATGCGCGAGACGCACCATTGTGTCATAGACCGCGGTATCGCCGTGCGGGTGGTATTTTCCGAGCACTTCCCCGACGACGTTCGCCGATTTCTTGAATTTCGCGTTTGCGGTGAGCCCCGAGTCCCACATCGCCCAAAGAATGCGCCGCTGGACGGGCTTGAGGCCGTCGCGGACGTCGGGAAGCGCCCGCGAGACGATGACAGACATCGCGTAGGAAAGATAGGATTCACGGAGCTCCTCGGTGATCTCGCGTTCCTCGACGGCGCCGCCCGCCGTTTTAGATTCCTGTATGTGTTCCTTTTTTGCCATGGTTACCTAAGTGTCCGCGTTCATTTTTTCCTCGGCGCTATTGGCAGCGTCGCGGTCGGCCTCTCTTCGCCCTCCGTAAAATAAAAATTACTCTCCGGAGTTTCTATGAGTATATCACGGGTCTCGTTGGCCTTTTCCGCGATGCCGCCGATGGCGCCCCCGAAGGAGTTCTCTTGATTTTCGAACTGTTCCGTGACGCCGCCGCGCACCGCTTCCCAGCCGCTCTGCATGGTTTCCCAGAACCCCACCGTTTCGCCCGTGGGGGTCGCGTTCCCCTGCGGCGCCTCGGGAGATCCGCCCCCGGCGACGAACGCCGAGACGTACCATCCCCATATGAGGAGCACGCACGCTATGGATACCACGGCGCTTCCGATGAACCACCTCCGCTTCTTCCCGTCGTCGGCACGCCGGAGCTTTCTGATGAAGGCATTCAGCCTCTTCATTGCAGTGCTATTCCGATTTCAGGCATCTGACCTCCATTGCCTGTGCTTTGACGTCCTTTTTTTTGACGACGAGTTTTTCGTCGCAGGTCTTGCTCTCCGCGCCGAACTCCTTATAAAAATCCTTCAGGTGTTTGTCGGAGGGGTATAGCGCGGGGATTATGATTCCCGGCTCGATTTGCCGCAGGAACTTCGCGATTCCCGCGACCGGGGCGTACGGTTTGCCGCCAATTGGGGCTATCATGATATCCACCCCCTCCAGCCGTTCGGTGAACTCTTTTCCAGGCTCGTTCGTTATCTTGCCGAGTATTCCTATCGTGATGTCGTCGAAAGCGACGCGGTAAATCGTTTTCAGTGATGTCGCGCCTGTTTCCGCCTGAAAACCCGTGATTGAAACTCCGCCTATTTCAAATTCCCCCGCGTGGTCCACGACGAACGCGTTCTCCGTGCCCGGGGCCTCACCCTCGAGCTTCTTTTCCGTGAAGAGGACCGCCTGTGCTCCTTTATATGAGCGCTGATTCGTGGGGTCCACGAGCACGGTGTAATCCCCGCTCGTTATCTTGAAGTAATTTTCGCCGTGGTAGGTGATGACCATTATCCTTCATTTTACCGCAGAAAACGGGTTTTTTCCAGAGCGAGTTTTCCCTTTTTTCCGCTCATTACGCCAGTTCGGGCTCGTTTCACTCGCCTCGAACTATCCCAGCGCCTACCCGAAAATCGCTGGTAAAAGGAAAAACTCGATTTAGCGCCTTTAATTGACATGTGTTCGCGGTCTCCGCTATGCTTGTATGGCTCAATTGACGGGCATTTTCGTTTATGCCCGGTAGTAGTCAAACGCAGTTTTGATACTATCAGAGTAGAGAAAATACAAATATTATGAAGCGTCACACAAGTAAAGAAATGGGTCGAGGAAACCTGTCCCGCATGGCGGGACGGAGCGTTTGAGTTACTACCGGGTATGACAACGGCATTGAATGAAACGCGCGAAGAGCCGAAGACGACCATGGACCTCGCTCGCGAAGAGCTGGGAACTCTCCGCATGCTCCGGCAGGGAGATCTCGTGAAGGGAAAAATCCTTGAGAAGGGCGTGCGCCTCATGACGGTGGATCTCGGCACCTACGGCGTCGGCGCGGTGTACCGCGGCGAGATGCAGAACGCGCGCGAGATCGTGAAGGGCTTGAAGCCGGGCGACGAGGTGAGCGCCAAGGTGGTCGCGCTCGACAACGAGGACGGAGTGACCGAACTTTCCCTCACGGAAGCGGACAAGCAGAAGTCGTGGGAGGCGGTCTCGGAGCTCAAGGATCAGGAAGAGGTATTCAAGGTGAAGATCTCCGGATGGAACAAGGGAGGCTTGACGGCGAACGTGGCGGGACTCCAGGCGTTCCTCCCGGTTTCGCAGCTTCAGACGGGTTTCGAGGAGCGGAGCGTCTTCGAGAACAAGGAGGACCTCCAGGGGGTCCTTGAGAAGCTAGTGGGCCAGGAGATCGAGGTGAAGTTCATAGATGTGAATCCCCGCACGAAGAAGCTCATTGTCTCCGAGCGCGCGACGAAGGAGGTGAGCCAAAAGGAGCTTTTGGAGAGCTACAAGGAGGGCCAGGAGATCCAAGGCATCGTTTCCGGCATCGCGGACTTCGGCGTATTCGTAAGGTTCGCGGACAACCCCGCGATAGAGGGGCTCGTCCACGTGTCCGAGCTTTCGTACCGCATCATGGAGAATCCGAAGGAAGTGGTGAAACTCGACGAGGAGGTAAAGGCGAAGATATTGGAGATCAAGGACGGGAAGATCTCGCTGTCGCTGAAGGCGTTCCGCCCAGATCCGTGGGCCGACATCAAAGACGGCTACAAGGAAGGCGAGGAGGTGAAGGGAACCGTGTACGGCATGCATCCCTACGGCGCCATCGTGAACCTTAATGGGGAGATCCAGGGGCAGCTGCACGTGTCGGATTTCGGCTCCGTGGAGGAAATGAGGAAGAAGATCGCGCAGGGGAAGGAGTACGCGTTCACGGTTTCCCTCTTCAAGCCCGAGGAGCGGAAGATAGTCCTCAAGCTCAAGGAGTGAATTCCACGAAAGAGACGTTTCCCCGCCGCGCGAGCGGCGCTTTTTGTTGCGTTCTTGCCCTTCTCTCGTTATGATAGTGGAGTATTCAATATGAAAAACCTCGGTAAAAACATCTTTCTTTCCATACTCCTCCTCTTTTCGCTCATCCTCCTTTTCTCGCTTTTCATGCAGACGTCGCCGCAGGAGCCGGAGGCGATTTCCGTCTCCGACCTTGTCGCCCGCATCAACGAGGGGCAGGTGCGCCGCGTAGTGGTTTCCGGAGAGGAATTGAAGATCACCCTCGCGGACGGTTCCGAGGCGAAAAGCCAGAAGGAGCCGGGCGCGGCGCTTTCGGAGACGCTCAGAAACTACGGCGTCGAGGCGGAAAAGATGAAGGCGCTCGAGCTCGCGGTGGAGGAACCGAACGGCGTGGGTTTCTGGGCGAGCATCCTCATCCCCTCGCTTCTCCCTCTTATCCTCATGATATTCATTTTCTTCTTCCTGTTCCGCCGCGCGCAGGGCGGCGTGAACCAGGCGTTCACGTTTGGCAAGGCGAGAATGCGGATAGGGGCGCCAGAAAAGGATAGGGTGACATTCAAGGACGTCGCTGGTCTCCGTGAGGCAAAGGAGGAACTTGAGGAAATCGTCGATTTCCTGAAGAACCCGAAAAAATTCCTGAACATGGGTGCGAAAATCCCACGCGGAGTGCTCCTTATGGGAAGCCCCGGTACTGGGAAAACCCTTCTTGCGCGCGCGGTCGCTGGCGAGAGCGGCGTGCCGTTTTTCCATCTCTCAGCGTCGGAGTTCGTAGAGATGTTCGTCGGAGTCGGCGCATCGCGCGTTCGCGACCTATTTCAGACCGCGAAAAAAGCTGCACCATCCATTGTCTTCATAGATGAGATAGACGCGGTGGGCCGCGAGCGCGGAACTGGCCTGGGTGGAGGACACGACGAGCGCGAGCAGACACTCAATCAGATTTTGGTTGAAATGGACGGATTCGACCGCGACACGAACGTCATCGTTATTGCGGCGACGAATCGCCCCGACGTACTGGACACGGCGCTTCTCCGCCCCGGGCGATTCGACCGCCGGGTAACCTTGGATATGCCCGACATCAATGACAGAGAGCAGATCCTCATGATTCACGCGAAGGGGAAACCGCTTGCGGAAGGAGTAGATTTACGGGCAGTGGCGGTACGCACGCCGGGATTCGCCGGCGCAGAACTCGCTAATATAATGAATGAAGGTGCGCTTCTCGCGGCGCGGAAGAACCAGAAGAAGATAATGCAGGAAAACGTGCTGGATTCCATCGAGAAGGTACTCATGGGTCCCGAACGGAAGAGCCGTGTCATCTCCGACCGGGAAAAGAAGGTGACGGCGTACCATGAGGCGGGTCATGCCCTGGTTGCCGCGTGCATCAAGGAAAGCGATCCCGTGCACAAGGTGACCATCGTTTCTCGGGGATTCGCGGGCGGCTACACCCTGAAGCTTCCCACGGAGGACAGGCACCTGAAGACCAAGAGCCAGTTCCTTTCCGACCTCGCGGTGTCTTTCGGCGGGTATGCCTCGGAGGTCATAATGTTCAAGGACGTGTCCACAGGTTCCTCAAACGACCTTCGGCAGGCGACGGAAATGGCCCATAAGCTCGTGACGCAGTTCGGTATGAGCGAAAAGTTGGGCCCCCGCACGTTCGGCAGGGCGCAGGAGCTCATATTTTTGGGACGAGAGATTGCGACTGAGAGGGATTATTCGGAGAAGATTGGGACGGTCATCGATGACGAGGTCGGGAAACTAATCAAAAAAGGTTTGGAAACAGCGAAGAAAATCATTAACACGCACCGCAGGGCACTCGACGCCATCGCTAAGACGCTTATAGAAAAGGAGACCCTGGAGCAGAAGGAATTCTACAAACTCGTCAAAGGGTATGGCATCAGGCAGATATCCGTCGCGTAGGTTTTTATTGTAAATCCTTCGCGGTGAGTGGTATGCTCACAACGGGGTTTTCATTGCGCCCGTAGCTCAGTTGGTTAGAGCATCGAGCTTATACCTCGAGGGTCCTTGGTTCGAGTCCAAGCGGGCGCACATAAGGGCACTTAGCTCAGCGGTACCCCGTACAACAGCGAAGCTGTGTACGGGGCAGGGAGCGACGAGTTTATTCCCGATTTGTTTAAAAATTGCAACCCGCCAATCGGCGGGGTAGGATTTTTAAGGACAAATCGCAATCCCGCTTAAAGTGGGCGACTAGCTCAGTTGGTTAGAGCGTCGCATTTACACTGCGAAGGCCATAGGTTCGAATCCTATGTCGCCCACTTTGTGCGGGACACCGAGAAGGCCGCAGGTTCGAATCCTGCATCGTCCACCAGAATAAAAATCCGGCGGTCGCCGGATTCAAAAAATTCATCGTTTTATCCACGTCATTTCGTCATCTTTTCCATTTTTGCGATGATTCCACTCAGTTCTTTTTTGTGCTTTTTCTGCAACCGCCCACTCATTATTTTCCGCGAGACATTGATGCAATCGTGAACGATTGAGCGCGCCCGCGGGTGCTTTGCCTTTTTGATCTCCTCGGCGAATCGGGGAAGTTCCCGCGCGGCGGTAATGCCGCACCACTCGATTGTTTCAAGGATTTTCATGCGTACCGAGGTGTTCTCGCTCGATTTCGCGGCACGCGAATCAAGGAGTCTCGCAACCGCCTTTTGAGAGTGTCTCTTAGGAAGTGCTTTAAGGATATCGAGTAATCTCGATATTTTTCTCCATTTGTTGATGTTCCAGGTCCCGTTTTCATAGTTCCTGAGCGCGTGAGGGAGCTTGCCAGCCGCCCACCGCACCGCTTTGCCTTCACGTCCGTATAGAACGAACCCCCTAAGCGCCTTGCTGTATTCGATCGAAGAAGCTTCCGGATTTATATCCCTTAGCTTCCCGTAAAGCGATTCGAACCTCTCGATGATTGGATTTTTCAATTCTCCCCCTGTTTTTAAGTTCTTGATACTCCGTTGTTTTTAAATTAAATGGTTGCCTTTGTCAATTTTATTCGGCAAAGAATTGACCGCCTCTTTTTTCTCGCGTAGAGTAATGAAAATCAATGGATCCCGCTTCATGAACACGTTGCTCGGAGCGTTGGGGTAAAATCTTGGTAAAATAATAACAATCACAATTCAATGATTTTTAATCAAAAAGTGTCGCAACGTACGGAAATCCTCCGAAGAAATCGGAGAGATTTCCTTTCATGAACGGGATGGATAAGATTGTATTTGACATAGAAACTTCAAACATTATTTCCGATGTCGGCGGAGATGCGCATATAGACAAATTGGACGTTTCGGTCGTAGGTGCATATTCCTACGATAAAGATGAATACTTCTGCTTCGAACAGCACGAATTTCCCGCGCTTGAGGAAATGATGAAGAACTCTGGACTCATTATTGGATTCTCCAGTAAGCGTTTTGACGTTCCGGTTTTGAATAAATATTTCAAATTCAATCTTGCGGCGCTTCCCCACTACGACATCCTGGACGAGATCGAGAAGGTATGGGGCCGCCGCATCAGCTTGGATCTCCTCGCCGAGGCGAATTTGGGCGTCAAAAAGACCGGACACGGGCTCGATGCCATCGGGTGGTGGAAGAACGGCGAAAAAGACAAAGTAAAGGAATATTGCAAGCACGACGTGAAAATCACAAAAGAGATATTTGACCTCATCGGGAAGCAGGGATACCTCTGGATTCCACAGCGGAATTCCCCGCATATGGCGAAAGTGGAGCTCAGTTATAAGGAAGCGGAGCCGAAACCGCAGGGAGGATTGTTTTAAGGGCTTTGTCCCCGTCGCGGCGGGACAACCAAACCTTACCCGCCCAAATTTTCAAAGAATAAAGTGAACACAATGAACAATGCGATGAAAAATCCAAAAGCGGGATTGGTCGGAAAAAACCCAAAAACTTAGGCGGGTGCTCAATGGTATAAGGGAACTATATACCTAATTACCCTAGCGTTTAATTCCCCTTCTTTTTTACTTTTTCTTTCTTCTTTTTCTTACCCTTCTCTAGGGTTTTTTTATCCTTATATTTTGATTTTGCGATAGCGCCGAGAACTTCATCAAAAGTCGCTTCAATAGGTTTGTGCCTTTTTGGTGGTCTGCCTTTTTTCATAGCGTGTTATATTTTGTAGGGTAAGGGTCAGATTTCTCCCTTTAATGCTCCTAAGAATTACTTGAGGGGCTTTTTCCCCAATTACCGCCTCATAGGAGACATTACCACGATTTGAGATTTGTTGCACGAGCTCGGCAAACTTTTCGCTCATTTCTGTCGTCCGGTTATTGAACCGAAACGCGAACTCGTCAACATAGCGCTGAAGGTGTTTTTTACTCATTGAGTGGTACGTTCCGTGATACCCCCTCTTAAAGAGCGCCCAAAAGCTTTCAACGCTGTTAGAGTGGACGTCGCCTCGCACATATTCATTATCGCGGTGTTTCACAACTCTGTGTTTATAGTATTTAGGAAGATTCCTATAGGAAATGAAGTCGTCGGAGTAAATCTTAGACCCTTTACGCACGTTTCCAAAAATGGCGTCTTCAATGGTCTTTACTTTGACGTCGGGAAGTACTGTTGTCCGGACTTTACCGCCACGTTGAACCATCCCCATAATCGGGGTTTTCGTTGTGGTGCTTCGCCCTTGCGTTCCCTTTATGCGTTTCTTTGTGTGTTTATTTTTCTCCTTTCCGCCAATATAGGTTTCGTCCGTTTCTACCGTACCGAAAAGTTTTCCGTTGTCCTGCTTCATTGCCTCTCTAATGCGGTGATCCATAAACCATGCCGTCTTTTGACTTACGCCAACCTGTTCCGCGAGCTCAATGGAGGATATACCCTTTTTCCGTGTTGTGAGAAGGTAAATAGCAATGAACCACTTCTGGAGGGGTATTTTGCTCTCGCCAAAAAGAGTCCCCGTTTTAATTGTAAAATCCTTTCGGCATTTCTCACACCGATACCGTTTTCCGTCTGAAAAGCGAAATATCTTGCTGTGTCCACAATGGGGGCAGAAATCGCCATTTTGGAAGCGGATACTCTCAAAGTATTGACGGCAGTTATCCTCGTTGTTAAACTGGTCGTTGAACTCAAGAAGATTACTAAAATCGTTCATCATGGTTTTAAGTATATTCCCACTGATTAGGGTTGTCAAGTATCAGAAATGTTGGGAATTGTGGATAACTACAATAATAAATTCCCAACAAGTATATAGAGAGAAAACCAGAAAATGTCCTAAAAACCTAGATTTTATGGGACATTGACGTTAGCTTTTTTCTCTTCTAAGATTATTGGGGATTGGGGGGTTGTGCTTTCTGAATAAAAGAGTAGAATACAAATATGGAAAAATTAAACACAATACAAAAGGGAACAGAGAGAGGTATCACACCAATTTATCTGAGCGTTGTGAAGTTGAATAAAGTGATAGAAATCATCTCCGCCCGCAATTTCTCAGAAATTAGCACTGATACCTTTATGACCTATGATCTTGGTCGAACGGATGCTGTACTCGCAGTTAATGGTCTTAAATTTTTGGGATTCTTAGATGAGGCAGGAAAAGCCACCGAGCTTATGAAAAAACTTCGTCTTGTTGGTGATGCTAAAAAGCAGGAGTTTGAAAACATCCTTCGTACTGCGTATTTGAAGTTGTTTAATGCGGTTGATAATCCACAAAACCTGCCTATTAATCAACTTATGAGCGATCTCAGAATTAATTACGATTTAAGTGAGCGTGTAGCATCATCGGCTGCCCCCGCTTTCCTTAGGTTGTGTGAGATTGCCGGATTAAGGGAAGAGGGTCTTGTAAGAAAAGCTACAACGCCAAAAGTTCGGGCTAAGAAACCTCAATCATTAGTAGCACAAAAACAAGGTAAAAAAGGTGGGGTCTCCGGAACTATTGAAACTGGACGCGATGATGATTTTCATATTCCAATTGTGGAAGAGAAAATGTACATCGAAATTCCTGAATCACTCCACAAACGCGCATACACTGAAGATATTCTCAATAGCGATCTCCGTGCTCTTATAAAAATAGCGCACGAGTTCGCAAGGAAGCATATCACCAAAAACGAAACCCCCGATTCAGAAACTGAAGAGTCAGGGGCGGATTAGTGTTCTTTGAAATCTAGAGCGTCGAGCAGAGCTATCAGCAGGGGTGTCCAGTGATTCATAAAGGTTGCCCCCGCGAAAACACTGATAGCTCTGCTCGGTGCTTTAGAAATCGGTAAATCAGTTAGGAGCTCAAATCTGTGGGCGGGTGGCGGAATTGGTATACGCAATCGTCTTGTAAACGATCTTCCTGGGAGGGAAATACGGGTTCGAATCCCGTCCTGCTCACGGACTTGAGCTTCTAACCTATCTAATAACTATCCTATTATTAATTGTCAAGATTGTCAACCTTCCCTATTATTATATCAAATTGAATCAATGACAACAATAAAAAGTATTCTGGGTCTTTTCGTCCTTTTTGTGCTTTTTAAAACACTAGGTGCTATACCAACGTTGATAATATCGATTATTGCTGTCTTTGTTGGTATATGGATTGAAAAGAAAATAGCCAAACATAAAAATAAGAAAAACGTTCAGGGTAATTAGGTATATAGTTCCCTGGTATAATTGCTCACGTGGTTCGCAAATAACATTGGTATGTCCCAGCGCCAGGAAAAAAGAAAAAGGATTCTCGCCATAGTCGTGGTGTCGTTCCTTATTCTCACGCTAGTCCTGTGGGAGGTGTCCTTCCTTTTTAGGTAAAAAGAAGAATTCCTAATTTTGAATTAAAAATTATACCTGTCTGCCATAGGCAAAAATGAAACCCAAATACCCGGGTTTTTTGAATTGTTTGACATTTATCACTATTAGTGCTATAATTAAAGAGCTCCCAAAAATGGGACGTTATTTAAAAACATTTTCGCCGCGACGAACAAGCGGCAGGAGAATTGTAAAATGTTAGCAATAATAATTGGTTTATCTGTTATTTGCACGGTATATTTCGCGATTGGTTTAGTTTATCACAATAGACTTAAAAGACAGTTTTTTATAAAACTGAGCATGCATTTCAATGAGATAATAAATAAGGCCGGGTTGCAAGATTACTCTGATTACCTGAGTTCTTGGAATAAGAAAGAAGGAGAATTTTTTTCTAGATTGGTTGGTGCCAGTGAAAAACAGAGGGTAGTTGATGCCTTGCTCTCTATTCAAGCAGAAAAGTTTTTTGACGCGGAAAAGAGAGTAAATGTATTAAGAGGCAAGAAAAATAACAACTTTTCCAACCCCTTGCTTAAAAAAAAGTTTTACAGATTAGATATCGAGATTCTTTATACTGACTTGAAAACACAAAAAGATCTTCTGTATGCTGTTAAGGATGTTTTTTGGGAACTGCACAAAGTAGCTCGATGGCTGGGATATAAAACCTTCCCTGAATATAAAAACTATCTTGCATTAAAATTTTAATGCATGTTTTCCCCATTCCGTTTTACGGAATGGGGATTTTTATATGCTAGAAACAACATTCCAACATTCTGCAGAATGTTGGAATGTTGCATTTTCAAAACGTGTAATTGCGTTAAGCGCGGAGGTTTATTATAGTTTCAAAGCCAATGGATTATAAAACACTTATTAAAAAGGAGGAAAAACGTCAAAGGGAAACAATAAACCTCATCGCCTCGGAGAATTACGTTTCCGAAAACGTCTTGAAGGCGCTCGGGAGTGTCTTCACGAACAAATATGCGGAAGGATACCCGCATAAGCGGTATTATGGCGGGAATATACATGTGGATGTTTTGGAGAACGCGGTGAAGAAGGATGCCCTGAAGGCATTCGGGCTCTTGGAGAGAACATGGGGCGTGAACGTGCAGGCCTATTCCGGCTCCGTCGCGAATCTCGCCGTATATTTTGCCTTGGTCCCGAAGGGCGGAAAGATCATGGCGATGGACCTTTCGATGGGAGGACACCTCACGCACGGGAGTAAGGTCAGCATTACCGGAAAATTCTGGAAGCAGGTTCCCTACGGCGTAGACAGGAAAACCGAAAAAATAAACTATGATGCGCTCATAAAACTCGCGAGAAAGGAACGTCCTATGCTTGTCATCGCCGGCGGGAGCGCGTATCCGCGAATCGTCGATTTCAAGAAATTCAGGAAGGTCGCGGATGCGGCCGGAGCGCTGCTCATGGTTGATATGGCGCATTTTGCAGGGCTCGTCGCGGGACGTGCGCATCCCTCCCCTTTCATGTATGCCGACGTGGTGACCACGACGACGCACAAGACCTTGCGGGGTCCGAGGGCGGCGCTCATATTTTCCAAAAAGGAGTTTTCCCCCTCAATCGACAAGGCCGTGTTCCCAGGCATCCAGGGAGGTCCGCATATGAATGCGATTGCCGCGGTTGGGGTTGCGCTTAATGAAGTGCAAAGCCCCGCGTTCAGGAAGTATGCGGCGCAGGTGGTGAAGAATGTCAAGACGCTTGCGCGGGAACTTTCCCGCCTCGGCTGGAGGGTCGTTTCCGGCGGCACGGATACGCATCTCATTCTGGTGGATGTCGCGGTGCGGGGAATCGGGGGGAGAGAAGCGAGCGAGGCGCTTGAGCGCGTCGGCATAATCACGAACAAGAATCTCATCCCGTTCGATGCCCGCAAGCCCGTGAATCCATCAGGGCTACGCCTCGGTACGCCGGCTGTAACGACCCGTGGAATGAAGGAAAAAGAGATGAAAGCCGTCGCGTCCCTCATTTCAGCCGTTCTTTTAGGGGACGTTTCTCAAGCGGAAGCGAAAAGGAAAGTACTCGCGCTCGCGGAGCGGTTTCCGGTATAATAAAGACAGTCAAATTTTAAAAGGAGGTTTTTTGAAACCAAAAGAAGCAAAACGCACTCCAATAGAGAGGTGTGGAGACAGTTTCAGAATATGTGTGAGGGACGTGAATGTGCAGAAAGTTGAAGATAAAATCGGTGTTTTAAAAAATTGGATGAGAGGGACCATAAAAAGGTTCGTCCCGAAAACGCTGGAGGACGCGGAAGAAATGTGGTCAAGAGCAAGAACTGATAAAGATAAGCAGGTAGTTACTCTGTTTATTATGGGATTTGAAGAAAAGTTTCCCCCTCAAAAATGGATAGAAAAAATTCTGAAATCATTGAAGGTTTTTTCCCGCGAACAGGCAATTTACATGTTCGATAAGACTCAATCAAGTGGCGGCATCGCTCACGAAATGGCAACGTGGCTTGTGGCGTATTTCACGCCAAAAAAGCACATTTTTTAATTCCCCATTCATTTCAAATGGGGGATTTGAATTTATTCTCACATCCATGCATTGGTTGGAAATAAAAAAACCCGCTTTGTGCGCGGGTTTTTAACAATTACGAAAGTAAAAGTTATTCAATTTCGTCTTCGAAAAGAGTTCTCGTGCTGGTGCCTATCCAGTACACTATTGTCCAAATGATATAAACGATGAGGAGAATGATTCTTAAAATAATGGCGTAGTTACCGAGAAACTCAAATCCCGGGCCACCTGAAACGATCCAACTTACTGCATAAACGATGATATTCCCAATCAGGGCACCGAAATAAATTTCTCCCGCTGTCGCTTTAAAACCATCGTTTAGCGTTTTGCTTTTTTCGAGCAGATAAATCGCCACGAGGGAGAAGCATACAAGAAAAGCAAATCCTATCCAGTGTAATAAAGGATTACCTGGTATGATGCGAAAATGGTTTAGCCATGCCATTGGGAAGAAAAGAAACACAAAGAAGCAAAAAAGCGCTTTTTTTATTATTTCTCCTCCATGGAAAATGATAGAGACACTGTCTAATACGGCTCTCATAATTCCTCCTATGTTAAGTTTGAAAACTGAATTATGTATACGACATTTCATGGATTTTGTAAAATCTTTGCGGTATAGTGGGGGCAATAAGAAAAATGTGTATCATTGACGGCAAAAAGATTGCGGAAGGAATACTTGAGGGATTGAAGCAAATGCCGAAACCAAAAAAGTTTTTAGCGGCGTTTTCAGTGGTGCCGGACGAAGCGACAAAGAAATTCTTGGGAGAAAAGAAACGGATGGCGGGTTCGCTCGGTGTTGATTTTCGTCTTTATGAATTTAAAGAAAACATCACGCAAGATGAATTGCGAAAAGAAATTTTGAAAGTCGTTTTGGGTAGCGCATGCGGCGGCGCGATTATCCAATTGCCGCTACCGGATCATATTGATGCGCAATACGTGTTGAATGCGATTCCGCGCGAGAAGGATGTGGACGTGCTGGGCGAGCGGGCGCTCGGCGCTTTTTATGCCGGACGGAATCCAGTCCTTCCTCCCGCCGTAGCTGTCGTGAAGAAACTACTCACAACTAACAACTTACAACTAACAATTTTAACCGCCGCGGTGGTGGGTTTAGGTCGTCTCGTCGGCAAGCCAGTCGCGCATTGGTTTCAAGGAAGGTGCGAAAACCTTTTTCTTTTGGACAAAGGAAGCGATTTTTCCGTTCTGAAAAATGCAGACATTGTTGTTTGCGGAGCGGGAGATCCTGGGATAGTAACGCCGGACATGCTGAAGGACGATGCACTCGTCATTGACTTCGGCTACGGAGTAAAAGACGGTCCTCCTTCGCATAAAGCTTCGGAAGGACAAAGAAAACTTATGGGTGATTTCAATCCGTCGTTTGTTGTAGGTCGTGAGTCGTCAGTTAGCTTTACGCCCACTCCCGGCGGCACGGGCCCAATCCTCGTCGCTAAGCT
>CAYHEU010000013.1:0-13561 GCA_964355785.1 uncultured Candidatus Saccharibacteria bacterium
CCCAGATAATCTATCTTGTACAAAGCCAACCGGAAGAAGATTTGGCAATGAAGGCGGAACTCACGATTCCCGAGAGCATCCGTTCATGGATTGCAATCGACAAGGGTTTTAATTTCGTAATCCCGAAGGGCGTAAATCAATTCCCGGTTACGGTAACCGTAACGGTGCCTAAGGACGCGGGACTCGGGGCATATCAGGGAAATCTCGTTTTCACGCAGGACCCGGGGAAAACCGGGCAGGTAACTATCGCTTTGGGCGCGCAGGCAGTAATAAATCTCACGGTGGGAACCGGGATTTTCCGCAAATTCTCGGTGCCGATCCTTAAAAACCTTGATATTGAAGAAGGGTGGAACCCCCGCGCGTATGTGAAATTCGACAACGAGGGAAACGTTCCGGAGAGCTTTAGCGGCGCGACCTACGAACTCTATGATCAATTCAGCGCAATCCGGCTCGCGTTCGTGCAAAAAAACGAAGGATTTCCGGAAACTCTGCCGTTTGAAGTGAAGGAATACACCGTTGAGTTTCCCATTAATTTCAAACTCGGCCTCGGGCAATATTGGGGAAGCGTGACGTTCTACCAGAACGACAAGGCAATCGTAAACCAAAAAACGCCTTTTCGGGTTTTGAAATCCGGGTCTCTCTCAAATCCGCTCGCGCAACTCACGGAATTCTTCAAAGGAAACTGGACGTATCTTGCCGGAGGACTGCTTGTGATCGTGATTGCGGTTGTTTTTCTTAAACTCAAAAAGAAAAGATCGTTGCGAGGCCTCAGGGTGTAGCCGATGAAACATGCCTTTCCATTTCTTCTGGGAGCTCTCCTCCTGCTTGCGACCCACGAATTTATTCTCGCCGCAAACCTCTCGACAGAGGTCGTCGCAACCGAAGCGACAACAATACTCACCCAGAGCAACTACCGCTTCTACGGCAACGAAAACGCTTTGACGCCGACTTTTACATTTGCTCCAGAAAATTCGAGCGCGACGGTCCCCGCCTTTCACGGGATGACGTTGAGGTTGAGAATAAATGTATTGGATACAGGAGTAGATCTCTCGAGCGGCGCCACATTTAAACTCCAATACGCCCAGAGCACTTCCGGGACGTGGACGGACATTGGGACCTCAACCACGTGGACTTTTTTCAACAATCCCGGTGTTGCCGATGGACAATTGATTGTGACAAATGTCCTCAGCAACTCCGACGTGGGGGCAACCTACAATGAATCAAATCCAACCGCTGGCACCCCCAGCACCATCCTCGCCACGCAAAGAGGGGAGTGGGACTGGGTTCTCAAAAACAATCTTGCATCAAGTTCCGGGAACTGGTTTTTCAGAATGGTGCGAGCTTCAGGAACGGCCTTGAATGCCTACAATCGCTATCCTGCGCTCATCTTGATTAACCCCGCTGATGTAGCGAGTTCCACTTTCGCCACGAGCGGCGGCACATTTGCATTTCCGCTCGCCGACGGCAACACCTGTGACTTCACTATCCCGTCGAATTTCTACACAGAGGAGCTCCGTTTCCGGACCTTCGCGTACCCCTCCTCGACATTTATTTCTGATAAACCCCCTCCTTCTGGCCAAGAATTTGTCGGGAGTGTCTTTGATTTCAACTGGTACACCACGAGTACGGAGAGCGTGGTGACTTCGCTCTCGTCGGGGATTGCCGTTACCTGCAGCTACAAAGATTCCGACATAGGAACGAATGACGAGACAACTCTGAAACCTTATCGGCGTGGCGTGACCGACACCTCCTGGACCCTCATCTCCGGGAGCACCATCAATACCGCGTCCAATACGGTCACTTTCAGCACTGCCTCCTTCAGTTCTTTTGCGCTCCTTGGTTCCCCCGCGGGAGGCAGTGGGAGCAGCGACGGGAAAAACCCTTCAGTTGTGATAAGCGGGGGAGCGCCGTCAATAGAAGAAGCGCCGGCAACTAAACCCGTCGAGCCATCAAAAATTCTCGACGCCGCCGACCTAAACCGCGACAGGAGAATTGACATTGCCGATCTCTCCATTCTTCTCTACCACTATCAAAAAAGGGGTCTCGCCGTGCAGGCGTACGACTTAAACGGCGACCTCACAATTGATCTTATTGATATATCGATACTCATTTACTACTGGACGGAATAAGGAAATCATCATGACGAGAAAACAGCGTTGCATAATCGCGCTTATCGTTCTTACGGGGCTTCGCGCCCTACCCGCCTTTGCATCCTCCGCCACGCTCTACTTCGAAGCTCCGGCCGAACGGGTTGCCCCATTCTCCGAGTTTGAAGTCAAAGTTCTTGTGGACTCGACTGCAGCGCTCAACGCCTACTCAGCAACTATACGGTACCCCGTTCATCTTCTTGAATTTACCGGATCAAACAACAGCAGATCAATTATAAATGTCTGGCAGGGACAACCGGTCGTCTTCGAAAGTGGCGTTCTTAAATTTGGCGGGGGGAGCTTAGCGCCGTTTGACGGGAAGGCAGGGGAATTGCTCGCGCTCCGTTTTCGCGCGAAAGGCCGCGGCACGGCATCCCTCACTTTTGAGAGCGCCGCAACGTATCTTGCAGACGGCAAGGGAACAAAAGCTGAAACAGAGCCGAAAGAGCTCGCGATCGCAATAGCCGAAGGCGCCCCGCGGCTTACCGCGAACCTTGCATCTGACGAGAATCCGCCCGAAATCAGCTTTCTCGCATTTGTGAAAGATCCGTTCAATCCAAATCAGAAACTTGTAAGTTTCATTGCGAAAGATGATCAGACGGGGACTAAAGAGACACGTCTCAGAATAAAAACGTGGTTGTGGTGGGATGATTTGGGAAACGTAAAAAATCCTGCGGCGGTTGGAAAAAACGTGTGGGCGATTGAACTCACTGCGATTGATAACGCGGGAAATGCGCGCGCCCGCACAATCTACGATCCGCGAGCGCTTCTTGCAAATCTCGCGGTGCTCGCGGTCGTACTCGGAGTGATTACAGCCGTCGCCGCCGCAATGAGAAAAAAGAAGCTTGAAATAATGGTATAATGAAGTATTGTGAAAATTTCGCCTGACAGAAAACTTTTTCTTGCGTTGGGATTTTTTGCGGCTTTCGCCATCGGCGTTTCCTTTCTTCCTCAAACGGCAAAATCCCAAAATCCCGCCTCCCTTTCCGTTTCGCCGACGAGCGGCACGTTTGCAGTCGGAAGCACGTTCACGATATCACTTTTCCTGAATACGAACGGAGAAGAAGTAAACGCGATCGAGGCGGACTTGGAATTTCCTCCAAACAAACTTCAAGTGGTTTCCCCGAGCACGGGGAAATCCCTGATCGGCATCTGGGTAACCCAGCCGACATACAACAACCGCACGGGTTCCATAAAATTCCAAGGCGCGATTCCCTCTCCCGGCATAAATACCTCCCAAGGGCTTATTTCACAGATCACATTCCGCGCAACCGGCGTGGGAACCGCGGTTCTCAAGTTCAAAGACGGATCGAGGGTCCTCTTGAACGACGGCAAAGGCACGAACATCCTCGGACAAACGACGAACGGAGTATATAGCCTTATTCTGCCTCCGCCCGCAGGGCCGACGGTCGTTTCTCAAACTCATCCCGACCAGGAAAAATGGTATCCGAGCAGAAGCGTGTCGCTCGAGTGGGACGCAGAAGAGGGAATTCAGGGGTACAGCTACTCTCTAAGCGACGAGCCGGTTGACTCGCCGGAAAATATCTCGGAAGGAACAAGGAGCAACGTCGGCTACAAAAATATCAGCGACGGCATTCACTATTTCCACATAAAAAAATTACGGAACGGCGTCTGGGGGGGCACAACGCACTTTGGCGTGAAGATAGACAGTACCCCGCCGGCGGAATTCCCGATCGAGATCTCCCCGGCGGCAGTTACGACGACCATGAAACCCGCGATCAACTTCAAGACAACCGACAATCTCTCCGGCATTGATCACTATGAGCTGAAGATTGTGGAGTTGAAACCCGGGAAAATCGCATCGGCGAAAGAAATTCCCGATGACCAAAATTTTTTCATAGAAGTCGAACCGCCCTATATCGCGGAGCTTGGGTATGGCGCGTATGACACGATCGCAAGAGCGTACGACGCGGCAGGGAACTATACGCAATCAACCAAGCGCCTGGAGATCAGAACGGGGGTCTTGAATATCGTTCAAGGGAAAGGCATGAGGATCAGGAGCAACTTCATTATCCCGTGGCTGTGGATATGGACGATTCTCGTTCTCGCGCTCTTTTTGACGGGGGGTTTCGCGCTTACGCACTCCAGAGCTCATCGGCAAGCGAAATTGAGACTTGAAGCCAACAACCTTCCAGAAACAATCAAAAAACAACTTGAGGAGCTCAAGGCGTTCAAAGAAAAATACAGGGGGACCGCGATGATGCTTTTCCTGGGAGCGGCGGCTCTCATCTCGCTCTTCAGAACTCCGGCGCCGACTTTTGCGGAGACAAAATCCGCGGAATTATCCCCGCCGATTATCGACGTCTATTCGAGAAACATTTCAAACGAAGAAATCTTTTACGTGGGGGGTAAAACCGAGGCAGTTCAGAGCGAGGTTCTTGTGTATCTCCAAAATCTCTCGAGCGGAGAAACATTCACGCAAAGCTCGGCTTCGGACAAAAAAGGTGATTGGTTCTACTCGCATCCCACTTTCCTCTCGACCGGAAAGTATCTCATATGGGCGCAGGCAAAACTCGGCGACCTCGCGAGCCCCCCGAGTCCGCAGGTGGAAATCACGGTATCGCCCACCGCACTCCAGATCGGAGCGTCGCGTTTAAGTTACGAAACTATTTATCTTGCCGCGCTCATCGTACTTTCGCTCGCAATCGCGGGAATGACGCTCTTCGGGCTCTACCATCGCCGTCATGGAAAGAAAAAACGCGCGAAACTCATGGAGGACATCCGGCGCGCCGAGGAATCTATAAAGAGGGGATTTGCGGTCCTCCATCGCGACATTCAGAACGAACTTGCCTTGGTTCAACGCGCGAAGCTAAGCAAAGACCTCTCGCACGAGGAAAAACTCCTTGAGGAGAAAATTCTCCGCGATCTTCAGACCGTAAAAAACTACATCGGCAAAGAAATCTGGGAATTGGAAAAGGAAATTTAGGAGTGATCGCGAATAATACGAATCTCACCCCAATAATGCGAATTCGCGTTATTTGACACTATTCGCATTATTAGCGATTACTCTTTTCGGTTTTTCGCCTTCAACCTGTATCGTCGTGAGCACAAGCTTGCCTTCCGAAATTTCGGCTTCGAGGAGCTTTGCGCGCTTCGGGGCGTAGGGCGCAAGTTCCGTGGTCCACACGCCGGGTTCAGGATTGAGCGCCCTAATCTTCCGCCAAATCGCAATCGCTTTCTCTCCGCCGACCGCAAGCGCTTCTTTTAGATCGCCTCCCGGGATAAACGCATCTTCAGTGAAAAATTTCTTTGTATGCGTGACGGCTTTCTCGTCCTGCTCCACCCACGGGAGTTTCCCGTCAAGGAAGGAAGGGAGGATACGCAGGAGAAGATCCCCGCCGAGGTCCGCAAGTTTCTTGGAAAGGGTGGTATAGGTGTCGTACTCGCCAATCTCGCATTTCTCGCTCGCGAGCGTCAAGCCGTGATCAACCTTCGGATCAAGGAGATAGATCGTAACTCCCGTTTCTTTCTCGCCCCCAAGAATCGCGCTCTGGATGGGGGTCGTTCCCCGGTATTTCGGGAGAAGTGAGGGATGGATGCCGAGCGCCCCCCGCGCGGGAACCTCAAGAATTGCTCCCGGAAGAATTTTTGAGTACGCAGTTACTACAAAGAAATCCGGCCGGTAACCGTGAATTTTTGAAATAAAACCCTCGTCAATCGCCTCCGGCTGAAGGATATCCGTGGGGAACTTCCGTGCGAGGAGAAGCTCTTTTGTGGGCGGGGGAGTCAAAATCTTTTTCCGACCGCGAGGCCGATCGGGGTTTGCGACAAGTGCCGTGGGGACAAACCCTCCCTCGACGAGCTTACCCAAAACTCTCGCCGCGAAATCCGGTGTACCGAAAAATACATATTTCATGACAATTTCTAATTCCTAATTGACCTAATTTCTAAAAAAGGGTTGTTCGTTATGGGTTATCAGTCTTTCTCTCTCGCTCTTGAAGACGCTCCGACTTCGGCCTCTCATAATTTTCGTTTGCCTTGTCTGCAAAGAGCACACCATGTAAGTGGTCAACTTCGTGCTGGAATACGTGCGCCAAGAGCCCCCACGCCTTGATTTTTATCTGCTTGCCGTTTTTGTCGAATCCCGAGAGCACCACCTTCTCATACCGCGGAACAACGCCATAGACGCCCGGCACGCTCAAACACCCTTCCTCAAGCGGAAGCTTCTCGGGAGACGTCCTTTGAAGCGACGGGTTAAAAACCGAATAAAATTTATTATTCCCTTTTCCGTCCGGCACTTCGGCAATAAATACGCTCAAATCAATTCCTATCTGGTTCGCCGAAAGGCCGATGCCGTTCGCGGCTCTCATCGCCTTTTTCATATCCTGAAGAAGATCCGAGATCTCCTTGCGGCTGAATTTCTTGAAATCGAAATATCCCGTTTTCTTCCGCAAGAACTTTTCCTCCTTTTTCTCCCCCGTAGTAAGGATCTTTGGCATTATTTAGAATTCTTTTTAGAAACGATCTTCATAAAATACGCGCCTTTATTGCGTACGGAATCCTTTTCCCTGATCTCCTTCGCAAGCCGCAAGAGATTTTCTCCTCCGCCCTCCTTTGCCATTTTGATGTAGAGGGATTTATGGCGTTCATCTCCCAAGATCTCCGCGATTTCAAGGCCAAAAAGCTGGTATTTCTTATAGACGCGGGATTCGCGGCTCCGCTTCTTCAAGATCTTAAGATAATCGCCCTTATCCATACATCAATTCTATCGCACTCCCCGCCATCTTTGAAGAACGCTCGCTTGATGCCGGAAAATCGGGTATAATGAAACAATACGAACCCCAAACTTAATACTGCAAGGAAAGCAAATGCAAACGGAAAAAAGACACAATTTCATAAAAAAACTGCTTGCCGCAGTCATTTTCATTCTCGTTATCATCGTCATCGCAGGGAGCAGTTTTGTCTTTGGATTCAAAACTGGCCGCGAAATTCCAAAAGTCATCACGGTAAAAGGAGTTTCGAATCTCGAGCCGGGCGATCCGGATGTGGATTTCGGCATCTTCTGGGAGGCGTGGGATCTTATCAATAAAGAATATCTGAAGAGCGGCGAGGCAAAAAATCAGGAGAAAGTGTATGGGGCCGTGAAGGGTCTCGTTGGGTCACTCAATGACCCGTACACCGAGTTTTTCAGCCCCGAGAACAATAAAAAATTCCGTGAAGACATTCAGGGAAATTTTGGCGGCATCGGCGCGGAAATCGGAATCCGCAAAGAACAACTCCTTATCATTTCCCCCCTCAAAGACACCCCCGCATTTCGCGCGGGGCTTAAGGCCGGTGATAAAATCATCAAAATCAATTCGACCTCAACGGAAGATATCACGTTAAACCAGGCGGTCGGCATGATTCGGGGCCCGGTAAATACGAATGTGGTGCTTACCGTTTTTCGGGACAGCTGGGAAAAACCGAGAGAATTCAAGATACAGCGCGCGCAGATTACCGTTCCCACACTCGATTATGAAATAAAGGACGGCGTCGTTCGCCTTGAACTCCACAGTTTCAACGCAAACTCAAACCTCCTTTTCTACCAAGCCGCGGCGGAAGCGCTCGGGAATGGCGTAAAGGGGATGATTCTCGACCTACGGAATAACGCGGGAGGGTACCTTGATGTCGCAATTGACCTCAGCAGCTGGTTTTTGCCGCGCGGAACGCTTGTCGTAAGCGAGGTGGGAATAGGGAATTCCCGCGACGACTTCAGGGCAAACGGCAACGCCGCATTCGCAAACCTCCCCATGGTTGTGCTTATAAACGAAGGCTCGGCCTCCGCTTCGGAAATACTGGCCGGAACCCTAAGGGACAATCGCAAAGTAAAATTGATCGGAGAAAAAAGCTTCGGGAAAGGAACGGTGCAACAGCTCGAATCCCTTCGCGACGGTTCCTCGCTTAAAATCACAATCGCAAACTGGGTACTCCCGAGCGGAAAGATTATCGAGGGAGAGGGACTCGCACCCGATATTGAGGTGAAGCTTGCCGAAGAAGATATCGAGAAAAACCGAGATCCTCAGCTCGATAAGGCATTCGAGGTGTTGAGGCAGGAAATCGGAAGCAGATGATCCCTCGCCTATGAAGGATAGGCAATTTTTACGAAGCTATGTTTATAACTAAAACCATGTTATCTCTTGAAGATAAAACGTCAAAAATAAAAACGAGGAATTGCGGTGAGCTCCTGCCAGCAGGCAGGTCGCAATCCTTCATAGGTGAGGGATGAAAATAATTCTTCTCAAGGACGTTCGAGGTGTTGGAAAGAAATCCGAAGTGAGAGTCGTTTCCGACGGCTATGCAAGAAATTTTTTGATACCTCGCGGACTCGCAAGGCCAGCAACTCAAGGTGCGCTTAAGGAACTCTCTACACTCAAGGCGAAAACGGATGGAGAGGAAGGGGAGCTAAGGAAGCGGCTCGCCACGCTCACCGAGCGGCTCAGGGATCGCACGCTCGAATTACATCTCAAAACGAACGAGGAAGGAAAAATTTTCGGCTCCGTAACCAAAGACACGATTCTGAGCGCAATGAGGGACGCGGGTTTGATTACAAAGGAACGGGTGTCGATTGAGCTCGATCACCCGCTAAAAGAACTCGGGGAATATAAAATCCCGATTGACCTCAAAAAAGGAGTAAAAACGGTGCTCAAAATTAAACTATTGCCACTAGAGTAGCCCGTTTTCGGGAACCGTCAAAGCGCGTCTTGGTTTTCGTGAAAAATTTTATGACCCCGCTCTTTTTCGCATAGAGTGTGTCGTCGCCCGCGCGGAGCACATTTTTCCCGGGAACATATTTGGTGCCCCTTTGGCGGATGATAATCTCACCCACGGAAACTTTCGTACCATCCTGAATCTTTACACCCAAGCGCTTTGCGCGAGAATCGCGCCCTAATTTAGTTGAACCTCCTGCTTTTGTATGTGCCATTTTTGTTTAAATTTTGAGTATCAACGAAAAATTTATCTACAAAAATGAGCATCCCGCCTACCAAGCAATAATGAAAAGTGTGGCGGGATAGCCATTTTATCCTACGAGCGAAGCGAGTAGCTGACAAAATGAGTACTGAGCACATAAGACTGATTTTATGTGCTCAGTCGCCATTCCTTCGCTAATTGCCTTAATTTTATACATTTGAGACGAAGTGTCAAATGTATCTCAAATTAAGAGCACCGAGCACATAATGCGTTATGTGCTCGGTAGTTATTCGCTTTAGATTTTAGTAACATTATTGTAAGCTCATAACTATGTCAATCCAGCAAAAACTCGTCTTCGATATTGAAACGGTAGGGGAAGATTTCGATTCTCTCGACAAGGCAACGCAGGAGAACCTCACGCGGTGGATCAAGAAAGAATCATCAAACGAAGACGAGTATAAGCTTGCCCTCGAGGATTTGAAGACAGGCCTCGGATTTTCACCGCTCACGGGAGAAATCGTCGCAATCGGAATGCTCGATTACCACAAAAACGAGGGGGCGGTATATTTCCAGGCTCCCGGGGAAAAACTCGCGGAAACCAAAGAAGAAAATTTTGCTTTCAAACCCGCGAGCGAAGAAGAGATGCTCAAGAGGTTCTGGGAAGCGGCCCGCCATTATCAGGTGTTCATCACTTTTAACGGCAGGGGATTCGACGTGCCGTTCCTTATGGTTCGCTCCGCAATCCGCGGCATCCGCCCCACGAAAGACCTCCTTCGCGGACGCTATCTCTACCAGCATAATCCGGACGCGCTCCACATTGATCTTCTGGAACAACTCACGTTCTACGGCGCCACGCGGCGAAAGGGAAGCTTGCACCTCTGGAGTAGGGCGTTCGGCATCGAAAGTCCCAAGGCAAGCGGAGTTACCGGCGACGACGTCGCACCTCTTTTCAAGAAGAAAAAATTTCTCGAGATCGCAAGATATAACTCGCTTGATCTCCGCGCGACAAAAGAACTTTACGAGAAGTGGCAGACATACTTACAGTTTTAATTTCTAATGACTAATTTCTAATTGATCTAAAAAATGTCTAATGATTTAAGCCCCAAATACGATCTTGAAGAAAGAACTGCACGCTTTGGCGAGGAAGTTATAAAATTTGCGAACAAAATTCCTAAAAATCAAATTACGTTACCGATAATAAGTCAGCTGGTGAGGGCAGGCACGAGCGTCGGTGCAAACTATTGCGAAGCCGATGATGCCGAGTCAAAAAAGGATTTCAAACACAAAATTGGAATCTGCAAAAAAGAGTCCAGAGAATCGAAACACTGGCTGCGAATGGTCATCACGGCCTGCCCCGAATTAAAAGAAGAGATACAAAAACTCTGGCAAGAAGCGAAAGAATTGAATTTAATTTTCAACTCAATCAACAACAAGCTTAAATAATTTGGTCATTGGCTTATTGGGATTTATTTAGAAATTAGAGTAATTAGGTCAATTAGAAATTTAAATACCATGTTCAAAGAAACCATCATGAGATATCGAAAAGAACTGATCTTTGCGTTGATTATCTTTCTTGTCGCCTCCATAAGTTTCGGTCTCGGCTATCTCGCAAACCGCGAATTCAACCGCACGCCGATCATCATCGAAAAAGTTTCAGAGTAGAACCGGGAATGGCGACCTCATCAGGATACAAGAAACTCAAAGTTGCCGTTCTTATGGGAGGAAAATCCTCCGAGCATGAGGTTTCCTTAAAAAGCGGAGAAAATATCATCCGATCTTTAAATCAAGATAGATATGATATTCTCCCTTTTAAAATCGAGAAGGACGGAGATATCTCGCCTATTTTTGTGGCTCTCAAAGAGGAAAAAATCGGGGTTGCTTTTATCGCTCTCCACGGGAAATACGGCGAGGACGGCGTGATCCAAGGCATTCTTGAAGCCGCGGGAATTCCTTACACGGGCTCCGGAGTGCTCGCAAGCGCACTTGGGATGGACAAAATTCGGTCGAGCGAGCTTTTTATATTTCACGGACTTGCCGTCCCGAAATTCTTCGCTTTCGCCCATGAAAATTTTAAGAAGAATCCGACGAGCGTAATTGGACGCGCGATACAGGAATTCGGATTCCCATTCGTGATTAAACCCTCGGACGGGGGATCGAGCGTGGGGGTCACGATCGCAAAAAATACAGAGGAGGCGAAAACTGCCGCTCAGAATGCTTCGCATTTTTCGAGGAGTCTCATGATACAGGAATATGTGCGCGGCGACGAAGTAACGTGTGGAGTTCTTGACACGGAAAACGCTCCGATCGCCCTCCCTCCCACACAGATTATTCCGAAGACAGGCAAGTTTTTTGATTATGAAGCCAAATACACAAAGGGAGCGACCAAAGAAATAACGCCGCCAAGGCTGCCGGAACAGATCATTAAAAAAATCCAAGACGCGGCGCTTATTGCACACAAGGTACTCGGGTGCTCCGGGTTCTCACGCACCGACATGATCGTGAGCGGCGGCACGGTCTATATACTTGAAACAAACACTATTCCCGGAATGACGGAAACGAGCTTGTTCCCACAGGCCGCGAAAGCGATTGGAATAAGTTTCCCGGAACTTCTCGACAAACTCATAGATAGCGCGCTCAAGAAAAAGCGGAAATGAAGCTCCACGGCCTCACGGCCGTGGTATCTTCAAATTCTTCAGCGGAATCCGCCGAAGCATACCCTCCTTCGCACGAGGCTTCGGAGGGTTATCCGCATCGCATTCATCCACGGGCTTACGCCCGTGGTCTTCTGCGAAGGCGGATAAAAAATCCCGGTTTTGATATACCGGGATCTGGATTCGCGTTATTCGCAAAAAATTCGCGCTATTCGTGATTACTCCTAAGACGCCTTATACCCCAACTCTTCAATCGCTTTAATAATTTGCTCTTTGTTGGTTTTTGACGAATCAAACTCAAAGGTGCCGACTTTTTTATCGTAACTGACTTCCGATGATTTCACTCCGTCCATCTGCGACGTGAGCATCTGGATCCCCACCGCGCAGGAACCACAGTGCATTCCGTCAATATGTAGTTCAAGTCTTTCCATACATCTATTTTACCAAACGAATCAGGAAAAACAAAAGCGGTCCGGCAACGCTCAATATCATTCCCCATATACCTAACATCTTCTTCGCATTTTCCTCCCGAAAGCTCAAAACACCGAGCACTAAACCTATGAGCGGCAAAACAATTGGGAAACCGAGCGATTGCGGCAAAGAACCGAGCAAAAATTCCGGGAGAGAAACAATGAGGATTATCGGAAATACTATCAAAGCCATAAGATCCAAAATATTAAAAACCTCCGACAAGAAAACAAGTACTGCCTGAACAAAAACCACAACACCAATAACGAACGAAACAAGTCCTACTCTTGAGTGCTTCATAACTTTCCCATTCGCAGCATTCGTATACATTCGTAGATTTGCATTATGTTATTTCCTTCTCAATCGGCGGCGTATAGCGCTTCAAGAGTTCTTTAAGTAAGTCAGCCACCCCGAGCTCGGTCGCCCAGCGCTTGAGATAATTCATGTCAAGCTCGTCTTCCATCATTTTCACAATTGACTCGGCATCTTCCTTTTGTCGGCTTGAGTCAGATTCCCGGTACCACTTGAGTTTGATGAGAATGAGATCCTCAGGAGAGGTAAAGTACACTTGTTCACCCGCGATTTCCTTGGACACTCTCCGTGTGAGTCGAGACGCATCAAAGGGATCATTTGTCAGAATCCAGAAGTCTACTTTGATGCCAGTTGCTCCATCAATGTAGTTGAACTCATCTTTTCGTCGAAGCGCCTCGACCATCATCTCCTTGTCGATATGGCCGTCTTTTCGAAAAGTCCTGAGTTCGCGGGCGAGTACGTCGAGCTGCGACTCCCGAAGTTCAACGACAATATCGATATCTGCGGTGAAGCGCGGCCGCCCCCACACGGCAACCGCCATCCCCCCGCTCACGAGATAGGGAATACCAAGCCGATTAAGAATTTCGGCGATCCCCGCGAGGAGATGCCGTGGGTCGTCCTGTTCCATGTTTATAGGTGATTTTTTCGTGAGCGAGCGCTTTGGCAAGTTGCCACAGCATAGAGCCGACCGCAACCTTGCGGTCTGGCGTCATAGCGCGGAAGATCGCGTCTTGCGTCTCTTGCCCAGTGGCACGTCGCGGTAACTGTTGCATATCGTAATTATAGCATTCTATTTCGTTTCCTTCTCAATCGGCGGCGTATAACGCTTAAGGAGCAGGGAGTTCGTTACGACCGAGACAGAACTGAACGCCATTGCAAATCCTGCAATCTCCGGACGGAGCGTGGACTGTGAGAGATTCAAGAACGCAGAGCCGAATCCCCCAAGTTTTTTTGCTACAGCAACAACCCATGGTGCCGCAATGCCACCGCTCTGCGTGATTAGAAGATGAACCCCACCGGCGATGGGAATCGCAACCACATTGTAGATAAAAGCCCAGAAAAGATTTTGCCAAA
>CAYHEU010000014.1:0-13456 GCA_964355785.1 uncultured Candidatus Saccharibacteria bacterium
CGAGGAACGGGAATACCTGTCCTCTGGGGCAGAGCGATCCGAAGTATTATCGGGTAGTGAACAACGGGGCGGGGGATTTGGAGGGTTGGGCGTGGAACGACGCAGTCGGCTGGATAAGCTTTTGCGGAGGGCAAAATACGCCGAGTTGTCCCGGCGCGATGCCATACCGCGTACTTATCTCAAGCGGTGATTTTTTGAATTACGCGTGGAACGACATTGTGGGATGGATAAGTATGAATTGCGCAAGCCCGGGAACGAGCTGCCCCCCCGACTACAAAGTGAAGACGAGCTGGGTCCCGATGCCGCTTACCGGGACGCTCGATTCAAGCGTGTTCGATACCGGCATCGCGGGCGGAGCACAGCTCAATTCAATCATGTGGCGGGGAATAAAATATCCGGGCACGCGTGTGCAGTTCCAGATAGCAAGTTCGAATTGTCCGAACGGCGCTACAAATCCTCCCGCCTGCAACGATTCATCTCCGTGGAATTTCTCGGGGCCGACGGGCGCAAGCGATTATTACATCCCCATTGATCAGGGCGTGCCTTACACCTTCGACTATAGCACTCTACGGCACCAGAATATTCGCTATTTCCGTTACCGTATTGAATTGTGGTCAGATGCAACAAGGCAGACAACACCAAAAGTTGACGACGTGGTTATCAATTGGAGCCCGTAGTGATAGGGCTTAGAACTATAGAACTTAGGATATACCGTTTCTGCAGAACTAATCGCAAAAGAAGTTTTATAATTGAAGCAATGAAAACCACACCCCTAAGTTCTAAGTTCTATGTTCTATGTTCTCACCGAGGGGGGCAGGCCACCCTTACTCTTGCATTTGTTGTGGGCGGAACGGTGGTTTTGATAGGCGCTACACTCGCGTTTATCGTGATTAGTTTCATAAATTCGAGTTTTGCGTTTCAGTCCGCAAACCGGGCATTGGCCGCGGCGGCAGGCGGCGCAGAAGACGCGGTGCTTCAGCTTGTGAGAAACAAAGATTTTTTGAGTACCGGATATTGCGTGCCTGCCGCTTCGCTCCCGTGTCCCGATAGCTACGCACAGGTCGTAATCTCGCGCCTTTTCTCCAGTCAGGCCGTAATAACTTCACGAGCAATCATAGGGGGATCCCAGCGGAGGCTCGAGATTGTTGTTGTGATCGACCCCGTGACCTACAAAATCACCGTAATTTCCTGGCGGCAACTCGCCATTTGACGGGCGGAGGAACGGAGTTACAGCGAGGCGCTCGCATATACTATACTTAAGAAAGAATCGTCTCTTATGAAACTCCCATATTTTCTTCAAAAGATTTTTAAAGTCGTAGGAGCGAAGGCTGTGATAAGCGGACTTGAAATTTCCGATTTATTTGTTCGTTTTGCGCATTTCGACGGGAAGCGCTGGGATTTGAAGCAGCAAAAACTCGAGGGCGGGGTGGTTGAGAATGGGGTAATCAAAAATTACCCCGCGTTTATCGAATCTCTCCGCGCCCTCCAGGGACAGATTCTCGGGAAGCAAAATTCTAAGCGAAGGGTAAACGTTATCGTTTCTCTTAGTTCTGCGAATGTGTACAGCCAGATTTTCGGCCTCCCGATTATGAGCGGAGAAAACTTAGAGAAGGCAATCGATCTTAATCTGCAGGCTCTTTCGCCGGAGGACGCTTCTCAAAGTTATTCGAGCTGGCAGATCGTAGGTCGGGACAAGGCGACCGTACGAATAGATGTGCTTGGCGGGTTCGTGAGTCATGCCGTTATTGACGAACTCTCGAGAGCTCTCAATGAAGCGGGATTTTTTACAGTTGCAATCGAATTCAAAGCACTTTCTCTTGCGCGGCTCTTGAAGGGCGAGCTTGCGGGATTTGACGAAAAGAAATCCTACATTGTGGTGAATTTGGACAGCGCAGGTTTGGATCTCCTTGTGGTGCGCCATGGCGAGCTCTATTTCGAATATTTCAATTCATGGCGTGACATTCAGGGCGAAGAGAGAGAAATAAGCTCCGCAGTTTTTAAGGCCGCCGTTTCGAGGAATCTGAGCCAGGTGCTCAATTTCTACGGTCAGCACTGGCCGGATGCCTTGAATGAGATCGTCGTTTCAACAGGAGCCTTGAACGAAGAAGTTGCGAAGGGCGTTCGGGAAAATTTCTCAATGGTCGTGAGAGATTTCAAATTGAAGATAAGCGAGCCAATAAATTCGGAATGGTTCGTCGCGATGGGAAGCGCCCTTCGGGCTTCCGTCCCGAGAACGAACGATGGAGAGATAAACTTTTTAAGCTTCGAAGCACAGGAAGAATTTCATAAAGAAAGATTTCTCGTCTTTGCTGAATTTTGGAGGGTACTTTTCCCCGTTTCCCTCGCATTGCTTCTCGTGGTGTTTCTTGTCGGCGACCTCTTTCTTATACGGATGAGGCGTTCGATCGAAGCGAATCCGTTGCTTCAGGGAAGCGCCGGCGATTACGAGGAAATTCAAAAATTGGAAGCGCAGATACAGAAATTTAACCGTTCCGTAGCGCTCATAAGGATTGCGCGCGATCAGGCGGTTTTTAAAACCCCCGTGATCCAAAAACTGGACGTGTTGGCGAAGGAGAACAAAATAACAATTGATTCGCTCTCGTTTGGAAATTCCGGAGTCCCCGCGGTGCTTATCGGCCAGACGGATTCCGAGGAGCAGATCCGCCTTTTCAAGAAAGCGCTTGAGGGTGACGGTGCGTTTCAGAATGTAAATTTGCCGCTGGAGAAAATTCAGCCTCTGTCTTCGCGCGGCTTTGCGTTTTCATTGAGTTTCACGATTAACTTCGAGAACACTGAGTAGATTACCTCTTTGTCGGATCGAGTTATCTTTTGGAGTACGAAATCGCCAGCGCGCCCCGCGCCTTTTCTTGCTCCGACGCGAAAGCGCCAAAAGTACTTTGTCTTGAGTGCGGCGATTACGGATTCGACTCCATTATGCCCCGCTGAGTTCCTTCCGAAGACAAGTTTTTCTCCGCCGAGTCGGATGTCCGAGTCGTCGTGTATAAGAAGGAGATCCTTAGGTTTTATGCCGAAATATTTTAACGCTTCCGAGACCGCTCTTCCGGACTCGTTCATGAAAACCTTTGGTTTAATAAGGATAAAAGCATCGGTTTTTGCTGCATCGAAGGTGGACCGGGAAATTTTGAATTCCGCGTCCCTTTCCCTTGCGATCCAGTCGATCGCAAGGAGCCCCGCATTATGATAGGTTTGCGCATAACGAATCCCCGGGTTCCCGAGGCCGATGATTATTTTGATGCGGGGAATGTTTCCCATGATTTCATTCGCGATCACGGCTCTTGAATGATGCCTTTTTCTATTATAGAATAAATCTCGTTCTAAAGGAGAATTCTGATTTTTTGACGGTTTTATGAGAAGATTTTTCATCTCAATCATAGAGGTGCTCGAGGTAGCTCTCGTCGCGGTGGGGGCGGTTTTTTTGATCAGGAACTTTTTAGTTCAACCGTTCCTTGTGAGCGGCCAAAGCATGGTCCCGAACTTTTACGACGGGGATTATCTCCTGGTTGACGAACTCACCTACCGATTTCGTATTCCGGAAAGGGGAGAAGTTGCGGTCTTCAGATACCCGAACGACGAGTCCACATACTTCATAAAGAGAATTGTCGGGCTTCCGGGGGAACGCATAGAAATCAGGAATGGAAAAATTATGATAGCGAATACGACGAATCCGGACGGTTTTCTGCTCAATGAGCGCTACCTTACGGATGGCCTTGTAACTACTGTGAACGGAGATTCCAAGTTCGAGCTCGGACCGAACGAATACTTTGTGATGGGCGACAACCGTTCCTATAGTTTCGATTCGAGGAGTTGGGGACCGTTGGGTTCGAGAGAGATTATCGGCCTAGTGCGGTTTCGGCTCTGGCCGCTTGCAAATTTCCGGGCATTCGCCGCCCCAGAGTATTAAATAATCTATGGCCAAGAACCTTTCTTCAAAAACGAAGAGTATAAAAAGGAAAGAAAAAACACCCGCGTTTCAGGCGCCGCGAGGGATGCACGATGTGTTGCCAGTGGATCAGCAGTGGTGGGAGAGGGTAAGGAAGGTCGTCGATGAGACGGCTTCGTTCTATAACTATAAGCGCATCGACACGCCGATTTTAGAATACGCAGAGCTTTTCACGCGCGGGGTGGGCGAGGAAACCGATTTAGTCCAGAAAGAGATGTATTTTGTGAAAACCAAGGGAGGCGACCTTCTTGCGCTTCGTCCCGAGGGAACTGCGTCGATCGTGCGGGCGTACATCGAGCGCGGGATGAGCCGCTTGAGTCAGCCGCTCAAGCTTTTCTACGAGGGACCGATGTTCCGTCACGAGAATCCGCAAGCGGGGCGCCTCCGGCAGTTTACGCAAGTGGGGCTTGAGATTTTGGGCGGACAGAACGATCCCATCTACGATGCGCAGATCATTCTCGCATTTGAAAGAATGCTCAGCGCCTTAAAAATCGGCAAAGTGAATTTGAAGGTGAATTCGATCGGTTGCCGCATCTGCCGGCCGTTCTATAAGCGCCAGCTCCAGGAATACTATAAACGGCACGAGAAAGAGCTTTGCGTGGATTGCGTGCGCCGGTTGAATACAAACGTGCTTCGGCTTTTAGATTGCAAAAAAGAGGGCTGTCAGTCGATAAAGGAACAAGCCCCGAATTTTTTGGATAAGCTCTGCACGGCGTGCAGTCATCACTTCCAGGGAGTACTTGAGTATTTGGACGAACTTGGCATTGCCTACGGTCTTGATCACCGCTTGGTGAGAGGTTTAGACTACTACAGCCGTACGGTCTTTGAATTTTTTACCGAAGGTCCCGGTTCCGAGGTGGGAGCCCTTCCTGGAGGAGGCCGTTACGATTACCTCTTTGAGATGCTCGGGGGGAGGCTCACTCCCGCGGTAGGCGGCGCAGTGAGCTTTGAACGGCTTATTGCCGTGATGAAGGCGCAGGAAGTGAAGCTTCTGGCGAAAAACCACAGGAAGGTTTTTGTGGTCTACGTGGGGGACCTCGCAAAGCGCAAGGCCCTCACGCTTATCGAGAATTTGAGGATTGCGGGACTCTCTGTTTCCGAGGCGTTCGGAAAAGAATCTTTGAAAACGCAGCTCAAAATTGCGGATAAAGGAGGTTTTTCGCTCGCCCTGATTCTCGGACAGAAAGAGATTTACGAAGAGAACGTTATCGTGCGGGACTTACGAAATAGTTTGCAAGAGACAGTCCCTTTGAATAAGATAGTCGAGGAAATTAAAAAACGTCTTAAGGAAAAAGTTCAGGAATGAAGGATTGTCTTTTCTGTCTGGCTTCGATAGATCTCGCGTAGCGAGATAAGACGATACAAACGAAAGAAAAACCATGAATTGTTTATTCTGCAATATTGTAAAAAAGGAAATTCCCGCCGAGGTGATCGACGAGGACGGGGAGACGTTGGCATTTTTGGATATCAATCCGCGGGCTCCCGGGCACACGATGGTAGTTCCAAAAAAGCACTACGAAATTCTCAGCGATGTGCCCAACGAGGAACTTGGTTCTCTATTCCGCGGGGTGAAGCGAGTCGCAAAGAGAATAACGGAGGCGCTTGGAGCGAATGGTCTTACGATCGGGATAAACCAGGGACGCGCAAGCGGGCAGGTGGTGGAACATCTCCACATTCATCTCATACCGAGATTTACCGATGACGGCGGGACTTCGCTCCACAGCGTTGTTCACAACGCGCCTAAAGAGTCGCTCGAAGCGATCGCTTCGAAGATCAGAGGAGAACGAAAGAAATAACACACAGTATGTTGGAAGTAAGAAAAAAAGAAGGTGAATCGTCAAGCGCGCTTCTCTTCCGCTTTACGAAAAAAGTGAAGCGGAGCGGAATTTTGAAAGAGGTGAAAAAGCGGCGTTTTAAGAGGCGGCCGGTGAGCCGCCGGAGGCGGCGTCTTTCTGCGCACCATCGCGAAGAGAAGCGGACCGAGATCGAGCGGCTTCGGAGGCTCGGTTTGATGTAAGAACCATATGTCGTTTCAAGATAAACTTCGGGAAGATCTGAAGAGCGCAATGAAGGGCGGTGATCGCGAAAAGTCATCGCTTCTTCGATTTATTTTGGCGCAGCTCCATAATCGCGAGATTGAAAAGAAAGGCCGTGGGGAGGAGCCGAAGCTCACCGACGAGGAAACGGTTGATGTCTTAAGAAGAGAAGTCAAGAAGAGAAAGGAGGCAATGGATCTCTTTGGGCGCGGAGGGCGCGAAGATCTTCGCGAGAAAGAAGAAAAGGAAGCAAAATTGATTGAGGAGTACCTCCCCGCGCAAATGAGCGGGGAGCAAATCGCGGTGGTTGTGGACGGGCTCAAGAAATCGGGACTCGGCGACTTCACGAGCCTCATGCGCGAGACGATGAAAAAACTCAAAGGTCAGGCGGACGGCAAGCTTGTAGGGGAGATTGTCAAGGATAGGCTCGGATTGTGATGGGAGGCGAGGTCGTTGTCGGTGGGCGGGTTTCTGAGATGAAGCTAGTGTTTGCCGTAAAGAAAACCGCACGGAGAGCCCTTGAGTTCTTGCGAATAAAGAACGCGCGCCTTGAGATCTTCGTCGTGGGAAACCGGGAGATGGTCAATTTAAAAAAAGAATTTCTTCCGGAGAACAAAGGCCCCGCGAACGTCATTGCGTTTCCTGCCCCCAAGAAATTCCCTTTTCAGGGAAAATTTCGTCCGCTCGGAGAAATTTATTTGAATAAGCTTTTTTCGAAAAAGGAGGGAGAAGTTGAACGGCTCATCGTACACGGCATTCTCCACCTTGTGGGCTATGAACACGACCGGAAAGGTGATATTGTAAAAATGAAGAATTTGGAAGAAAAACTATGGCGGCAAATTTCATCCTCGGCTTAGATATTGGGACTTCGTCGGTACGGGCGGCGGTCGCCGAGCGGCATAAAGACGGGCGCCCCTTTCTCAGATTTGTATACAAAGAGGCCTCCCGAGGCTTGCGGAAAGGCGCGGTTATTGATCTTGCTGAGGCGTCCCGGGCGGTCGCGAAGGTGCTTGCGGAAATCAAGAAATTCTCACGTTCGGCGGTAAACAACATCTATTTGAACGTAGGAACGCCGCAGGCAAAAACCCAGACATCGAAAGGCGTTTCTCCGGTCTCCCGGGTGGACACCGAGATCTATCAGGATGATATCGACCGCGTGGTGAGGGCAAGCCAGGCGGTCGGTGTCGGCTCGAACCGCACCGTGATCCATAATGTCATTCGGGAATTCGTTGTGGATGGCGTGGGGGATATCGCCGACCCCCTGGGTCTTTCGGGAAATCGTCTTGAGGTAAGCAGTTTGATTATTGACGTTTTCGCTCCCCACCTGAAGAATCTCATGCGCGTTGTTGAACTCTCGGGCGGCCAGATCGGTGGGCTTGTGTTCGGGCCGCTCGTCGCCGCGCGTGCCGCGATTTCTAAGAATCAGAAAGACCTGGGAGTTGTGCTCGTTGACATTGGTTTCGGCACGACCGGTATAAGCGTTTACGAAGAGAATAAGCTCGTGGGGACCTCTGTTTTTCCGGTGGGTGCCGGAAACATCACGAACGATCTTGCAATTGGGCTTAAAATTCCCGTAGGCGCGGCAGAGGGTCTGAAACTCGGGTATGGCTATGCGCTCGCAAAAGAAGTGAGCTCGAGGGAAACCATCGAACTTTCAAAGTTTTTGCCCGAAGCGAGGGGAACGGTTGCCCGCCGGTTTGTGGCGGAAATTGTCGAGTCGCGACTTGCGGAAATTTTCGAGTTTGTTAATAATGAACTGAAGCTCTTAGGCAAGGCAGGACAGCTCCCGGGCGGCGCGGTGCTTGTGGGAGGCGGCGCAAAGCTTCCGGGTATTACGGAACTCGTAAAGCAGGAACTCAAGCTTTCGAGCCAGATCGGTCTCTCCATAAAAGAGGACTGGCTTGCCGAGAACGAGAACTTTTCAGAGTACTTTGAAGATCCGGAGTTTGTAAATGTCTTGGGGCTTGTGCTCTGGGGCGCAGATCAGGAGAGATGGCGGCCTTTGGCGCTCTCCTCGGGTTTCAGCATAAGGAACGTGATCCGCTACTTTTTGCCTTAATTTATTACACGCATTATGGCATCGAAAATAGAAAAGAAAAAACAAGGATACTCCCTCGCGAGCATCAAAGTTATCGGCATCGGGGGTGCGGGAGGGAATATTGTTTCCCGCATGAGCGGCGATTTTGCGAGAGGAGTTGAGTTTGTGGTGGTGAATACCGACCATCAAGACCTCGACCATTCGCGAGTTCGCAGGAAGATCTATATAGGGAGGAATCTCACGCGCGGCTTGGGAACGGGCATGAACCCGGAACTTGGCCGCCAGGCGGCGGAGGAGAACCGCTCGGAGATCGCGGAAGGCCTCCGGGGCGCAGATCTTATTTTTATTGCCGCAGGCCTTGGCGGCGGGACGGGCACGGGTGCTGCTCCGGTTGTGGCAGAGGCCGCGAAACAAAGCGGAGCGCTCACGATCGCGTTTGTCACAAAACCGTTCGCATTTGAGGGAAGCCAGCGGGACCGGATTGCGCAGGAAGGACTTCTTAAGCTTAAGGATAAGGTTGACGCCTTGATCGTGGTCCCGAACGACCGCATTTTCACGATTGTGAGCCGCGAGACGCCGATCATTAAAGCATTCGCCGCAATTGACGACGTATTAAAAAACGCGTTGAAGGGGATCGTCGATCTCATCGTAACGCCAGGCATTATTAACGTGGATTTCGCCGATATTAAAAATGTGGTGCAGGATTCCGGCTCCGCGATTGTGGGATTGGGAATTGCGGTCGGACAGGAACGGGCGGTTACGGCCGTAAACCAGGCCTTGAACTCGCCGCTTCTTGAGACGAGCCCCGAGGGGGCGAAAGGAATTGTGCTCGGCATCTCCGGCCGCGACTTGAAGATGAGCGAAATCAACGAAGCCGCGAAGCTTGTCGCGCAAGTTGCCGATCCCGGCGCGAGGATTATTTTCGGTGCGTATCACGATCGGCGTCTCCGACCCAATCAATTCAAAGTGACTTTGATTGCAACCGGTTTTAACGGAAGCGCTCAGTCGAGTTCGCTCTTCAGTGGCGGCCGTTCCGCGGCCGCAAATCGGCCGAAGTTTTTGGACGAAACTGATCTGGAAAGAAATGATTTCCACACCGACTTTATGAGAGCGGAAAAAGAAACAGAGAAACCAGGGAGCGGGAATTTGCTTCCGAAGAGCGAGCTGCGCGAGAAGGAGAAGATTCCTCCGAAGCCGGAAGCGAAGAAAAAGGACTCAAGCGACGTGTGGGACATCCCGACGTTCCTGCGGAAACGCAGGAAATAGGGATGTCACAGAGAAAGGGGTCGGGAAAACGGGAGTTTTCCCGTGTAGGAAATTACTCAAAACCGAGAGGTTGTGAGGGAGTCCTGCCGCCGCCGGGGCGACGGGACATACCCACATTTCTCCGCAAAAGGAGAAAGTAAGAAAACAATCCCACTTTGCAGGGCTGTTTGTACGAGCTCCAAACTCAGGATAGAGATACTCTTTTATTCTTCGTTCTCCTCTCCCTCCGGCCGCTCAAGCGCGAGTGGTTCCATTCCCACTGCCTCGCCCGTGATTTTTAAAACGTCTTTGTCGATTTTCCCGAGTTCTTTATAGGCTTTGTTATACATATTTACTGAGGTGCCGAGATGGTCCCCTAGCTTTTGCATATAGGATTCGTAGCTCCCAAGATGGCGGCCGAGCTCCTCGACGCGCGCGCGGATTTCTTTGGCGGACTCCTCAATCTGGAGAGCCTTCAGCCCTTGGAGCACGGTTTGGAGGTAAGCGAGGAACGAGGTGGGGGAGACGATAATCACATGCTTGTCTTTCGTCGCATATTCAACCATGTCACGCGTATTCGCTTTGACCGTACCGATTTTGTTCACAAGGAGATCATAATAGATCGCCTCTGAAGGGATGAACATAAATGCGAAGTCCATCGTGCCTTCTTCGGGTTTGATGTACTTTGAGGTTTCGTCGATTCTGTTTTTGAGGTCACTTTTAAACAACTCTTCAAATCGTGCGCGATCGGAAGGATTTTGCGTTTCGAGTATACGGTTATAGTTTTCCAAACTGAACTTTGAGTCAATGGGGATCACGCGGTCTTTCACGAATACCACCGCGTCCACGATCGTGCCGTCTTTAAACTCATATTGCATTTGGTAAGTGCCCGGTGGCATCACGTTTTTCAACACTGCTTCCAAATAGTATTCACCTAAAACCCCCCGCTGTTTCGGGTTTTTGAGGATATCCTGAAGGTTTTTAAGCTGATCTGCGACACTCACCATCTGTTTTTGGCTCTCGCCAACTTTTGTGAGTTCCTGCGTGATTTCTTTGATGATCTTCGCGCTCTCGCCGAACTGCTGCTGAATGACTTTTGTTGACTCCCCGAGCTTGTGGTCGATCGTGCGCGTGAGCTCGTTTAACTGGTTCTGAAGCAGAAGGAGAGATTGTTCTTCCGGTTTTGCCAACCCCTGTTTTTTTATGAGTTGCCAAAGGAGAAAAGAAAATCCAGTAAGGACGAAGAGAACGAATAAGAGAAGCACGATTTCCATAAATTCATTATTTGCGGGATCGATTTTTGCTTTTGTGCAGTCGCTCGAGCGCGATCTCCATCGCCACCTCCCGCGCCGGGATCCCCCTTCTTTTAGAGATCGTAAGTATCGCCCTGACATTCTTTCTTATCCTTTCGCGCACCGTATCGAACATCCGTTTCGGATTGTAGCCGCGATACTCGGCGTAGGAGGAGATCACGCCTCCGGCATTTGCAATAATATCGGGGACGATGAGCGCGCCGCGCTTAGAAAGAAGTTTTTCGTATTCCTCCCGCATGGGGATGTTCGCTCCCTCGACAATAATCCGGGCTTTCACGCGATCGACGTTCTTTTCGTTTATGACGTCGGTTGTCGCTGCGGGAATGAGGATCTGGACGTCGAGTTCGTAGATAGAATCCCGATCCATGCGTGCTCCGCCCTTGAACTCCGCAACCGACCCCTTCTCTTCTTTCGCTTTTATGAGTTCGTCGTAGTCAAGACCGTTTTTGTCGTAAACGGCGCCGCGTGCGTCGGAGACCGCGACAACCTTCGCTCCCATCTCGCTCAAGTATTTGAATGCGAACGTTCCCACGTTCCCGAATCCCGCGATCACAACGGTTGCGTTTTTGATGTCAATCCCGTGAAATTCGGCGGCAAGCCCCGCGGCTTCTGCGACGCCGAATCCGGTGCTCCCGAACTCATGCGGCAGGCCGCATTTCTCCCCCTTGTGGCCCGTGACGAGCATGCAGTAATTTGCGGGTTTCCCCGTCGCCGCCTTCCATGAGCCGTTTGCCTCCGAAAACCACTGCATGTCGCGCTCTCCGGTATTTACGTCGGGTCCCGCGATGTAGTAGCGGGGAACGAAGGGCTTGAGCATCCTGCTGAAACTTTGGATAACCGCTTTTTTCTCTTCGGAAGACATTTTTTGCGGATCCGCGGCGATACCCGCTTTTGCTCCGCCGAAGGGGAGGCCCGCGAGCGCGTTTTTGAAGGTCATCGCGCGGGCAAGGCGGAACACCTCGTATGCGGTAACCGAGGGCGTCATTCTGATGCCGCCTTTCCCGACGCCGAGATTCAGGTTGTCAATCACTAAAAATCCCCTGAAATTAAGCTTAGGGTCGTACACTTGGAGGACGTACTCGGGACCGAGGTTGTCGGTTTTGATTTCCCAGTCTTTTGGGTCGAGGTCTTCACGCATGAGATTCACACTCAATTATAACCGAACCGCGGTTCCCGACAACAATCTTGGGGGCAGGTGTTCGCGGAGAAATTCTATTGTACAGTCAAAACGTACTCGCGGTCCGCGTCTTTCAAGCTTTGGTAGATCGCCTGGATTGCGAGGCCGTAGTTTGAGGTTACATTCTCGCGGCTTCCGCCGAGCTCAATCCCCACGATGCGGTCGCCGTAAATGATGGGCGAGCCGGAGCTTCCGGGTTTGAGCAGGTTCTGGGCCGACCAAAGGATGTTCAGAGCTTTGCCTTTGAAATATTGATCTCCGCCGTAATACTCCACAATTTTTCCCACGAGGGCTTTAAGGATATTGTCGCCCGGATTCAAGGTTACGGGATAGCCGAGGTTTATAACCTCGTTCACACTCGGAATTGCGGGATCAGGATTTGAGGGGATGTAGGGGAATGTACTCGGAGAAGTGCACGGTTTCTGTGGGATGCAGTTAATCGACTTCTCGATTTTTAAAATCGAGAAGTCAAGTCCATTGTATTCTTTGTCGCTTACGCTGATTTTTTGCGGTACGGTGTGGAGCGCGGCTGAATAAGTTGCAAGAAGGGCGGGCGAATTGATGCCCGAAGATTTCGCCGCGCCGAGCGTTATGAATTCGCTCGTGCTCGGTTCGGAGACGTCGCAGTGCGAAAAATTATAATTCTCTTTGAGCTACGTGTAGAGGCTCGCGTTTTTGTCGGTGGGGTATGCCGCGAGCGACCATGCGGGATCAACAATATGCCGCACGGTAAGGATGTATCCCTCGGGATGCACGATCACACCGGTTCCTCGAAGTGTTTTCTCTTGGTTTCCCGTGAAGTCCTCCTTGCCGGGTTTTGGTTTATAGACGCAGAGAAGATGCACGATCGCCTTGGAATTTACGCCGGAGGAGAAAGCGGTTTGTGGCAGAGCGGATCCTTGGGTCTGACTCCCGAGTTTCGCGGCAAGCTCCGCTTGAAGCATTGCGACCTGCTTTACAAGAAGCTCAATAAGCTGTTTCAAGAGTGTAACCAAGGCCTCGTTATTCTGCATGGGGACGGCAGCTTGTGCGCGGACAAACGGGGCATTCGAGAAAATGAACACGATCAAAACCGCGGAGACAATGAATTTTTTCATCCCTTTTATTGTATGCGAAATTCGGGTTTATTCGTAGCGAAGGGCGTCGATTGGATTTTTCTCGGCCGCTTCACGGGCGGGGTAAAGTCCGAAAACGAGCCCCACAAAGGCAGATACCGCAAGGCCTATCAAGGCAGCGGAGAGCGGAAACGTGAATGTCCACCCGAGCCCCACTACCCTCCCGAGAATGAAGGCGGCGAAGAGCGAGAGCACGGTGCCGAGGGCGATTCCGATTATGCCGCCGAGGCCCGTGAGCATCACGGACTCAAAAAGGAACTGCGTGAGGATATCTCCCGGTGTTGCCCCCACCGCCTTCCGGAGGCCGATTTCCCGAGTTCGCTCGGTTACGGAAACAAGCATGATGTTCATAATGCCGATGCCCCCGACGATGAGAGAAATCGCCGCTACGGCGACGAGGAAGAGCGTAAGAACGCTTGTGATGACCCCGAGACGATTCGCAAGATCCGCTTGTGTTTCCACAAAGAAATCGTCCTTTTTCGGATCGGTGATACTGTGCGAGTTGCGCAAGGTCGTTTCTATGTCGCGCACCGTCTGCGGAATCGCATCTTCAGATTCCGCTTCGATGATG
>CAYHEU010000015.1:0-13259 GCA_964355785.1 uncultured Candidatus Saccharibacteria bacterium
TCCCCGCCGTTTTGAAGAGAAATTATAAAACGGCGGGGATTGCTCCCTTCAAACTTTTTGATACTTCTTCTTGATGAATCCTATAAAACGTCTAGATTATTTTTAGTAGATCTTCAAGTGAAGAAAAGAGGTAGTCTGGTTTAAATTCCGCGAGACGCTTTCGTCCTTGTTCTCGGCGTTCTATTCCAGCTACTAAGACTCCCACAGAACGCGCCGCATTAATATCTGAGGGAAGATCTCCAACATACACCACATCACTTTTCATTAATCCAAATTCATGAACGAGTGATTGTAGTTTATCTTCTTTAGCCACCTCGCCCCCTAAAATTAAAGTGGCTGGGAAAATATCCGTGAGCCCGAACAATTCCAACTGCTCAATAATAAAAGCAGTCTCAGCCGTAGAAGCTATCGCCAATTTGCAGTTCTGTTTTGCAAGTGATTTTAAGACCCCTGCGACTTCTGGGAATATCGGAGCAGGTTTTCTGTGTTTTAAAATTGCTGCAAAATGCCGTCTATTTAGTTCTTCCTGATCTGAGATATCAATACCTAAACTTTTATAGTAAGCGTGTCTGGGTTGAAAATATCCGTCGAGAACATCATCAAGACTTACGTCAGCTCCATAACTAGTTGCTGCTTCCTGAATACCTAGGGCAATGATGGGCATTGAGTCAACGATAACCCCATCCCAGTCAAATATAAGTCCCCGTATTTTTGCCATAAAGCTAGTATATCAAATCTGTCCGCCCTTGTGATAAACTACATAAAAGTAATATCTATATGAAAATCGCAACTCACAACATAGAATTTCTTTTTGAAGAAGGGATGCACACTCATTCGGGAAAAGAATGGAACTATACAAAAGAACTCGTAGAAGCTCGGATAGAGCACTTCTCAAAACTTTTTTCTGGAATTAACGCGGATATTCTTTTACTTCAAGAAATTGCATCGAAAAGTGTTATTGAAAGAATTATCGCGCGAACAGGTATAGATTATTCATACTTTTTTGCGACTCCAGATCAAAATGGAGTTGGGAATGTTGTTCTCTATAAACAAAAAGGTGCGATGTGTGAATCCATTCCAGCTCTCACATCTCTCCCAGTTTTCATCGAAGGAGACACCGATGTCGTTGGACCTCGTATTTGGTCTCGTAGAGATTTTGTTCACATGGAATTGATGTGGAATGGCAAAAAACTCCACATTGTCGATGTTCACATAAAAGCTAATTTTTTGATGCCGGAAAAGAATGCTACGAATGTGGCTAAGCCGATGACGACTCAAATTACTGCGGCAGACGGATTGATACGTTCAGAAGTTTTCCGATTTTCACAAGCCAAAAAATTGCGCGAGTTGATTGACACTTTTTTTGCGACTGATCCTGATGCATCAGTAATAGTTGGGGGCGACTACAATGCAGAAGAAAATTATGCGGTGTACCGAATTATTCGAGGTGTTATAAACGATGCCTCCGATACACTTATCGAAGCGGGCGCAAAAATAGAACAAGAAAAGAGATTTTCGTCCTTGTCGATAACTCTTGAGAGAAAGAGGTTGCTCGATCACTTTCTGATTTCAAAAAGTCTTGAGTCGCATATAGTCAATGTCCAAATTTTGAATGACAATATTTCTGAAGAGAAGAATATCGCCCCAAATCCTAATCTAGTTGGAAGCGACCATGCTCCCGTTGTTATTGAACTAAAATAGCCCTTCGCCCTGCCTCGGAATGACTACCTGAATGACTAGGTAAATCAGTCGGGATTTTGCTCAAAAATGGGTTCGGACTTTATCGTATAATGACCACATTTCAAGATTTTTCAGGCGTAGCGCTTGAATCTCTCCTCAAAATAAGTAAGAATTGAAGTATCGGGCCGCGGCCCGATACTTCGTTCTATGCTCCATATTTCACTACGCGCCGAAGAGCTTTTCCGGGTGGGGGGCATTCCCATCACAAATAGCTTACTTCTCTCCGTCATCGCTCTTGTAGCGCTCGGAGCGGCGGGGCTTATTCTGCGCAGGCGGCTTGCGCTTGTGCCGAGCGGCGCGCAGAACATCGCCGAGGCGACGCTCGAGGGAACGCTCTCGCTCATGAACCAGGTTTTGGGCGATAACAGGAAATCCGAGAAATATCTGCCGCTCGTGCTTACGATCTTTTTGTTCGTGCTTCTCTCTAACTGGCTCGGCCTCATGCCCGGCATTGGCTCGATCGTCGTTAGGCACGGAGAAGAATCGACACCGCTCCTCCGTTCTCCTTCCGCTGACCTGAACTTCACGCTCGCTCTTGCGGTTATCTCCGTTATCGCGACGAACCTGATCGGCATTGGCGCGCTCGGCGTCATAAAGCACGCGAAAAAGTTTTTCAATTTCTCGAGCCCCGTTGGTTTCTTCGTCGGCATCCTCGAGCTTATTTCGGAATTCGTCCGGGTCATATCGTTTTCGTTCCGGCTTTTCGGGAATATCTTCGCGGGCGAGGTTCTCCTCGTCGTCGCGCAGTTTCTTATTCCCTATATCCTCCCCGTACCCTTCCTTCTTATGGAAATCTTCTTCGGCTTGATTCAGGCCATTATTTTTGCGATGCTAACCCTGGTGTTCATTTCGGTCGCAACCGAGGAACACGAACACTAAAGGTCGTCACAACTCGCAACGCTTATGGATATAGAAATAGCAAAACTTTTCGCAACGGCCTTCGTGATTGGCGTGGGCGTCCTCGGCCCGGCGCTTGCCGTAGGGAGGATCGGCGGCGCGGCGGCTGACGCCACCGGGCGCAACCCGGAGGCCACTTCGAAGATTCGGACGAACATGATTCTTGCGATCGCGTTCGCCGAAGCAATGGCCATCTTCGCGCTCCTTATAGGGCTTATAATCAAATTCACCTAACAAGGACATGCAGGAGATGCTGCGCGTGTTGGGGCTCGACTGGAAACTTTTCCTCGCACAGGCGGTTAATTTTTTTATTTTACTCGTTGTTCTGCGTCTTACCGTCTATAAGCCGTTTCTTCACTTCCTCGCCAAGCGGCGGCGAGAGATCGAAGAGGGTATCGCGAAAACAGAAGAAGCCAAGCGGCGCTTTGAGGAGATCACCGAGCTTAAGAAAGAGAAGATGAAGGAAGCGGAGAGAGAGGTGGCGGTAATTCTCAATCGCTCGGAACTGCGCGCGAAGGAAGAAACCCAAAAAATAATGGAGGCGGCCGCCCGCAAGGAAATAGAGATGATGAAAACCGCGCGCGAAGAGATCGAGGCGCAAAAAGCGGCTGAGCGAAAGCGCCTCCATAAAGAATCGGTCGCCCTCGTCAAAAATATCCTCGTAAAAGCGGTGGACATGGATCCGGAAAAGATCGACGACGCATTGATCGAAAAAGCCGCCAAAGAGAATATTCCGACATGAAGAAAATCCCCATCCACAATTACGCTGAGGCCTTCCTTAAGACATTGCAAAAGCCAGGAATAAATTCGGACGAGGTCTTAAAACGTCTTATCGCGACGATCAAGCGTCGGAACGACTGGCCCCGCCGCAACGAAATACTCTCCGCTGTCGAAGCAGAGTGGCGCGCCGCACGGGGCAGGTCGCTCCTTACGATAGAGTCGGCGCGAACGCTCACGAGCGCGCAGCGCGAATCGCTTATAAAGCGCTGGAGTAATGAAAAATTCGATATGAGAGAAAAGATCAATCCAGCGCTCATCGCAGGCGTGAAACTTATCGTAAACGGAGAACACCAACTTGACGGGTCATTGGATAGAAAATTAAGAGATATGTTCAATTAAACGTAAATGTCATACGAAATTATCGAAAAATTAAAACGGGAGATCGAGGGGTACAAAGACCGCTCCGAATGGGAGGAAGTCGGAAGCGTCATTGAAGTCGGCGACGGGGTCGCGCGCATTTCTGGTTTGCGAGGCGCGCAGTCGCAGGAAATTATAGAGATAGAGACCGATAAAGAGAACATCCCGGCCGTAGTTCTGAATCTTGAGGATGAGGCGGTTGGCGTCCTGATCCTGGGCGAGGAGAAATTTATCAAGAGCGGCAGCGTCGCAAAGACGACCGGCAAGGTGCTCTCGATCGAGGTAGGCGACGAACTCATCGGCCGCGTGGTCGGACCCCTAGGCGAGCCAGTGGACGGCCTCGGCCCCGTTTTTTCCGCCAAAGGCGGATCCGCCTCCGGCGGAAAACAAGAGATAAAAGTGGAACGTTTCCCGCTCGAGCGGAAGGCTCCATCGGTCATCGCGCGCGAGCCGGTGAACGAAGCGCTCCACACTGGTATTAAGGCGATCGACGCCATGATCCCTATCGGGCGAGGGCAGAGGGAACTCATCATAGGGGATAGGCAAACCGGCAAAACAGCGATCGCGCTTGATACTATTTTGAATCAATTACACGAAGAGAAGCGGCGCCCAATCTGCATCTATGTGGCCATAGGCCAGAAAGAATCTAAAACCGCCCGCCTCGTCGCAACGCTCAAAGAAAAAGGCGCGCTTGCCTACACGGTCGTGGTAAACGCCCCTGCCTCCTCCCCGGCTGCGCTTTGGTACCTCGCTCCCTATGCAGGCTGCGCGATCGGCGAATATTTCATGAGCAAGGGCAAAGACGCCCTTATTATCTACGACGACCTTTCGAAGCACGCCCAAGGCTATCGGCAAATTTCCCTTCTCCTCGGCCACCCGCCCGGCCGCGAGGCGTACCCCGGCGACGTGTTCTATCTCCACTCCCGCCTCCTTGAGCGAGCGGCGAAGCTCAATAAAGAACACGGCGGCGGATCCTTGACAGCGCTCCCGATCATCGAGACGCAGCTCGGCGACATCTCGGCCTACATCCCCACGAACGTCATCTCCATCACCGACGGGCAAATTTATCTGGAATCGGAACTTTTCCATCAAGGCCTCCGGCCGGCCGTGAACGTCGGGCTCTCGGTCTCGCGCGTCGGCTCCGCGGCGCAGACCAAGGCGATGAAAAAAGTGGCCGGCAAGCTTCGCCTTGAACTCGCGCAATTCCGCGAACTGCAGGCGTTCGTGCAGTTTGCCTCTGACGTGGATGATGCAACGCGCGAAAAAATACAGCGCGGGCAGATATTGACCGAGATATTAAAACAGAACGACCTCGAGCCAATTCCCCTTGAACGCCAAGTCGTAGTCCTTTATGCGGCACTGAACGGGTATTTGAACAAAGTGCCGAGAGAACGCATAAAGGCAGCCAGTGAACGGCTCGTTGAATTTATAGACCGGCTTCACCGCGACACAATACTTAAACCGCTTGCCGAGAAACGGGAGCTTACCGAAGCAATAGAGCAGGAACTTAAAGAAGCGCTCCAAACGTTCGACCCAAACGCGTAAATGGCATCCCTTCAAAACATCCAAAAGAGGATCCGGAGCGTGAAAGCGGTGAATAAGATCACGGCGGCCATGGAGCTTGTCGCGGCTACAAAGATGCGCCGCGCGCAAGAGACGGCATTGAATTCCCGCCCATATGCGTTCGCGGCGTTTGAAATGCTCGCGAACGTGATCGAGGCGGTAGGGAGGCATGGAGTCGATCTTTTGAAGACTGCGCTCATTAGAGAGCCGCAAAACGGCACGCACGCGGTTCTCCTTGTTGCCTCTGACAAAGGGCTCGCTGGAACATTCAACAGCGCCGTGTTCCGGAAATTCGAGCAATTTACAAGCGAGAGAAAAGAAGGATTCGTCATTATAGCCGCGGGCCAGAGGGCAAAGGAGTACGCCGAGCGGAAGGGCTTTTCTCTTATTCGGAGTTTTGTTCGACACGGGGATGTCGTTTATCCACGCGAGACGGATGAGCTCGCCGAATTTCTGATTCAAGAATTTACCGATGGCAGCTGGGGTAGGCTCATCTCTTTCTCCACAAACTTCGTAAGCGCCCTAAAGCAAGAAGCGGTGCGCCGCGAGCTTTTGCCGCTTAACTTCGAGCGTATCCGAGAAGCGGTCGACGAGATCATTCCGAAAACGGGCCGCTACGCGGAGCTCCGCACGCGTATTGAGGAGGCGAGGCCTTCATCCCCGGTCGAATATCTCATCGAGCCGTCCCCAGAGGAGGCGCTCGAACGGCTTGTGCCGGCACTCTTCAAAATGCAAATTTACCATCTTATCCTCGAGTCAAATGCTTCGGAGCATTCGGCGCGGCGGCTCGCGATGAAAAATGCGTCTGATAACGCCGCAGAGCTCACCGATGAACTCACGAGTCTCTATAACCGCGCGCGCCAGGAGCAGATCACCAAAGAGCTTCTTGAGATCACCGGCACCGCGCGAGCGCTCGGAGCATAATGACCGTTTATATGAAACAAGGGAAAATCGTTCAAATCATAGGTCCTGTCGTTGACGTCCAATTCCCCGAAGGGACGCCGGTTCCGGCCATTCTCGAGGCGCTTATCGCGGAGAAAGACGGCAAGCGCGTCGTCTTCGAGGTTGCGAAGCACGTCGAACCCGGGCGGATCCGTGCAGTGAGTTTGGATTCGACCGACGGTTTCCGCCGCGGCGACACCGTGAGCGCAACCGGTTCTCCAATTATGGTGCCGGTAGGTCCCGAGGTGCTCGGAAACATCTTCAACGTCGTGGGGGAAACGCTGAATGACCCTTTGAAGAAATTCAAAAAATCATCACCTATCCACCGCAGCGCGCCGACATTCTCCGAGCAGTCGACAAAAACCGAGATTTTCGAAACCGGCATTAAAGTCGTCGATCTCATCGCCCCCTTTGTCCGCGGAGGAAAAGTAGGGCTCTTCGGCGGAGCAGGGGTGGGTAAGACTGTGCTTCTCACTGAACTTATCCATAACGTCGCGCGCGAGGGAAAGGGCGTTTCGGTCTTTGCTGGCGTAGGAGAGCGCACTCGTGAAGGAAACGACTTGTATCGTGAAATGAAAGACTCGGGTGTTATTAATTCGACCGCGCTTGTCTTTGGGCAGATGAACGAGGTCCCCGGCGCGCGCCTGCGCGTAGCCTTCACCGCGCTTACCATGGCCGAGTATTTCCGCGACGAGGAGAAGAAAGAGGTGCTTCTCTTTATAGACAATATTTTCCGTTTCTCGCAGGCCGGCTCCGAGGTCTCGACGCTCTTGGGACGTCTCCCCTCGGCCGTCGGCTACCAACCTACGCTAGCCGAGGAAATGGGCAAGCTCCAAGAACGTATTACCTCGACGAAGTCAGGCGCTATTACCTCGGTGCAGGCGATTTACGTGCCCGCGGACGACATCACCGACCCCGCGCCCGCCGCGGCATTCGCCCACCTCGACTCAACCATCGTGCTCTCCAGGGCTTTGACCGAGATCGGCATCTATCCGGCGGTCGACCCCCTCTCCTCGAACTCGACGGCGCTCGACCCGAAGATAGTGGGGCAAAAGCACTATGAAGTCGCCCGTGAGACGCAGCGTATCCTGGGCCGCTACAAAGGGCTTCAGGACATCATCGCGATTCTCGGCATGGAGGAACTCTCTCCAGAAGACAAGCTCGTCGTCTCCCGCGCGCGCAAGATCCAGCGTTTCCTCTCTCAACCGTTCTCGGTCGCCGAAGCCTTTACCGGCACTCCAGGCAAGTACGTCCGTCGTGAAGACACGATTTCAGGCATGGCAGGCATCATCGAAGGGAAATACGACGACGTCTCCGAAGAAAAATTCTATATGAAGGGCGGCATCGACGAGGCAACACGATAATGCGCGTCAACATCTACTCACTGCAAAAAACATTATTTGAGGGCGAGGCGGTGTCAGTGAACTGCCAAACGGAAGCCGGAGAAATCACCGTCCTTGATCGCCACGCGCCGCTCATATCAGTACTCCGCCCGGGAATCATCACCGTGGTCGACACAACCGGCAAAGCGCATTATATACAGGGGAGTGGTGGCTTTCTCGAGTTCGGAGCGAAAAATCAGGCGACCGCGGTGATACAAGAGCCTTAACTTCTTAAGATTTGAATCCCTGCCGAAAATGGGTAGAATTGAGGCGTTTGGCCCCCACACTAATTGGGGATCGCGCCGCGAGCGAAAACTAAAAATCCCCAATTAGTGTGGGGTTGGGCCTATAGTTAAATGGCAGAACACCTCATTTGCAATGAGGAGACGCGAGTTCGATTCTCGCTAGGTCCACTGGCGATTCTGTATTTGGCTTGCACTGAGTAAAGTTAAAGTGAAAAAGAAAATTTTTGAATCGTAAAATCCATAAGATTTAAGAGACGAAAACAGCAAAAATGCTGGTTTTGTTTTGGGATTGACTTCTAACTCGTAATATGCTATATTTTTGGCAGAGTAATAACCGAGCTATAGTAGCTCGATAGCAGCACATTCACATACGAAAAAGGAGAAAGCGATGAGTACGACCGTAACCGTCATAATGAAGGGAGTCAATCTCGACGAGCTTCAACAAGAGACGGAGAAGTTACTCGCTCTCTTGAAGGACCGTGAGCCGGGACTGATGACTTGGAACGAGTTCATGTACAAGCGTCTGACGATCCTGTACTCTCTCACCTCGAAGGCTCTTGGTAAGTAACCACTTTAAACAGAGAAAGGAGGTCTAAAAGCCATGATTGAGATGGCAGTCCGCTATCCGTTCCTGTTCTTCTTCGAGATTACTGGTGATCTCGATCCGCTCCTTGAACGCGCGATCTACACGTCGATCGGATACACCGGTCACGTCTCGACGTTCGATGAGGGCATCGTGAAGGAGGGCAAGTTCAAGCCTTTGAACCGCTTCGAGCAATGGTTGCTCAAACCCGTGATCGAGGCCGAACAGAAGAGGCGTCGCGAGTGCTTCCGGCGGGCTGTCAAAGAAGTTACCGGCGAGGATCCCTACGCCGACTGGTCGTGAACGAAACCCCACCAACCACGAAGGAGGCGCTAGATGGCACGGACCGCGACGGCAAAGGCGAGGCACGAGCACGGGAACGAGAGTTTCCCGATCATTTACGAGGATGGTCGCGTGCGGGTTTTCAAGAACCCGACGAACGAGATCTTCGTCAAGGACATCCGATCCGGTGCGACGATGCGGATCAGCTCGTACCCTCACTCGGGCGGTGGACTCCAGTTCACCACCATTGGACGGGTCGAGCCCATCCAAGTCAACAACAGTATCGGGTGGCGCGTCAGTCTTCGCTAGACCAACCCCAACCGCCGAGTTCCGTGCTCGGCTATAACCCACCACGTCGCAAGACCTCTGGTGGGTTTCTTTTTTGATTTTTTCTCAACTTTTTCATAAAATACATTTGGTCATGTCTGAGGCAAATTCGCCTCTGGCGGACAATCCCGCCCAAAGCGGAAGGTTGACAGAGCGGTCTAATGCGCCGCACTTGTTCCCGATTTTCTTAACAAGTGTGGAGTGCGTTTAGAAAATCGCAATCCCGTACATGGCGGTGGGGTGGCAGAGTGGTCTAACGCGCCGCACTTGAAATGCGGTATACCTGGAAGGGTATCGTGAGTTCGAATCTCACCCCCACCGCCATGTATGGGAAAATCGGTAGAGGTTCTCTCGCACAATATTGTAAAATTCGGGGTAGTGCGGGATTGCGTTCGGCAGTCAAATCATAGATTTGAGCCGAACGGGAAGAATCCTTCCGCCTCCGCCAGGCTTTAAATGCCGGAGTAACTCAGTGGTAGAGTAGCTGTTTCGTAAACAGCAAGTCGCGAGTTCAATCCTCGCCTCCGGCTCATTCAGAAGAAAAAGTGAAAGTGAATAAAGGAAAAATGTTTTTTAAAGATAAGTCCTTGATGTTGATATTCTCTTATGCGCCAGCGGGGTTTGGGCACCTTCGGGTTACTGATGCTCTTTTACACGGCTTGCCAAAAGGTGTGAGTCCAGTAATTTTGGGAGCGCAAGATAAATCCATAACCATTATTCATAGAATAGCAAGCATACATCCAGCGATTCGCAAATTAATGGAAATATTTCAGAGCGGATTTCCCGAAGAAATTTTTTCCAGATTATATAAATTTCAATTAAGAAATCGGACAAAGATACTTTATGAACAGATGAAAACTCTCTTGGAGCAGCGTCTAGATCGACCAAAGACAGTAATTGTTGTTTCAACGCATTTTGGACTGGCTCACCAATTTGCGAGCATTAAGAAGAAACTAGAGCAGGAAGAAGGTCTAAGGGTGATGTTATTTGTCCAAGTTACAGATGATAGTCCGCAAAAGATGTGGTACGTTTCAGGGGCCGACGCGATTTATGTTCCCAGCGAAAAGACCAAAAGAGAGTTGGAGGCTTATGCGCAAAAAGCAGGATTTGAAAAAGTAAAAATTGAAGTTGTTGCTTATCCAGTAAGCCCCATCCTCGGTGGTTATTTGCCCGAAAAACGGTACCACAACCGTTTAAGCCAGCTAAATATTGAAAGAGGCGCGCTTATTCATATCGCAATACCAATTTCAGGAGCAGCGGTGGGGACTAAATTTTTTATAGAGTTTATTGATCGATTAAGCATACAATCAACCCGCTTTAAATTTCATATCATTGTGAAGATTGCTCCTTATACAGAAAGTTTCGTGAACGCCATGCGGCAATATAGAAACGTTGATTTGAAAGTGCTCTTGACGGATAGAGAAGTGGTAGACGAGTATGAGGCTCTTTACAGAAGAGAAACGATATCGCTCGAGGTCACAAAACCGAGCGAGCAATCTTTCAAGGCGCTCATAAACCCAAGTCAGATTGGCGGCTCAATTTTACTTTTTTCGGACCCCGTTGGAAGACAAGAGTATGATAATCTGGATTTTCTAAGAAGGCATTTTCTTATCCCGTCGGTAGCGGAACAAAAAAAACTTTGGCACGCGGCTCTAAAGAAAGAACAGATAAGTCTGGAAAAATCCACCCGCTTACGAGGCCTTCAATTACCAGATAAGCCCAAAATCGCAGCCGAGTTTGTGTTTTGGTGTCTCAAGGAAGGGATTTTTTCTCGTATGGGTAGGTGCAAAGTTGTGCCAAAAGAGAACGATCCTCACAAAGGAGAGCTTCACTCAAATGGGGTAAGAGAATTTTGGCATAATGTCGAGAGAGTCATTAAAGCATCTGCGAAATTTACCTCTTGAGTAATGCCGCCTTTAGATATGCTATAATATTTTTATGAAACAGAGTAATAAAAATCGTGGTTTTTCACTAGTTGAACTCGTCTTGGCTGTGGGTATTATAGTGGTTATTGCCTCATTCACTCTGCCGAATCTTTTCGGCCGGAAATCCGTGACTGAACTCAATAACACAGTCAATCAGATGTCCGTTACTCTTCGCGAGGCGCAGAGTCGGGCCATAAGCCAGAGCGGCGGCACGGAGTGGGGCGTTCGCTTTGAAAACGGCAACCCGTCCTACGGCGACCAGCCCTATTTTGCGATGTTCTCGACGTTGAATTATAGCTCAAGCACGCGCGTAATTTACAATATTTTACCCAAAGGGATTGACTATGTGACCTCGACATTGGCCGTTGGCAGTTATACTGACGTGGTTTTTAGCCAAATAACCGGCAGGCCTGATAAACTTCTCTATCTCGATCTCTACTCAACCAGGAATCCTCAAGCAACTCTGGCTGTTAGCGTTTCACTATTAGGCCAAGTCACTGTTCTTACGGAAGAGATTCTAGTCGCATCCCTTTATGGGTCGCTTCAGGACATCCTGCAACTTGCCAAAACCGCTCAGCAAAATTCTATAAACGGAGTTAATAACGAGGTGTGGGGAGTCCATCTTCAGAACCCCACTAGCTCCACGCCCTACGCAGAGCTTTTTTACGGCACTTATAGTCCCGCGACAGTGACGAAGCACTTAGATCTATTGCCGGGCATTGACTACAGCCCCGCAAGCATCCCAGAAGGATCTTCCCTTAATGTAACGTTCTCATCGAACGGCAATCCTTCTAAGGCGGTGACAATAACTACGTATCTTGTTAGCTATCCGACGATTACTACGTTCGTCCAAATTGATAGGAGTGGCATTTGCGCCGAAGGATTATGTGATACCACCCCTCCTACGGTTGCGATTAACTCTCCCACTAATGGAACCACCGTTTCGGGCTCTGCGGTCGCGGTATCTGCTTCCGCCTCGGACAATGTGGGGGTGTCTGGTGTTCAATTTAAACTAGATGGAGCCAACTTGGGAGCGGAGGATTTATCTTCACCCTTTTCCATCACCTGGGATACAACGCTCACGACTGACGGTTCTCACGTACTCACGGCTATTGCCAGGGATGCGGCCGGCAATAGCGCCACCTCCGCCGGAGTCGGTGTAAACGTCTCCAACGCCGCTCCACCTCCACCTCCTCCACCACCACCGTCGGGTTGCTTTACGTTCGGCACTTTAGTTGATACGCCGTCAGGTCCCCGCGCTATCGGCACGCTCGGAGTCGGGGACACCGTGTATGCTTACGACGAGGCCACGGGAGAGACCGTAGAGAGCCAGATCACAGAGGTTTTTGTCCACACTGACAATTCGTACGGCGTTGTGACATTCAGTGACGGTACGAGCCTTGAGGTGACCTCCGTCCATCAATTCTACAATCCCGACTCTAAACAGTGGATTCCCATAGGCGAGATGCAGCCCGGCGATAGCGTCTTGCGGGGCCTTGGACCCACCGCGCACCCGATCGTGATCCGCTCAATGGAGTTCACGAGCGGCCGGGGCACGGTCTACAACCTCGAGGTGAATCGTTACCGCACATACTATGTGAACGGCATCCTCGTTCACAATGCGAAGCGAAAGTAAAGAAGATTAACTAATGAGCCATAAAATTAATAATCTGGAAGAACTGGAAATAGAGTTGCCCCGCTTAGCGGGGCGGCTTTGACCTCAAAGCCAAAGAAGAAGAAATACGAGAAATAGAAAATTTGCTCTCTGGCCCTGATTTTTGGCAGAAGCGGGAACGAGCCGAGGAAAAAATCAAGACCCTCGGTGAGTTAAAAAATTTAGTCAGCCGATATCGCGAGATTCAAGAAGAGATTTCAGGGCTTAAAGAAAGATTTGAAGAAAATCGTTTCTATGAGACTCAAAAGAAATTCCGCGAGCTGGAACGAGAAGAGCTTTTTAAGGGTCCATATGACCGCGAGTCAGCCGCGCTTTCTGTTTATCCCGGAGCCGGCGGCGAGGATGCCGAGGATTGGGCAAGAATACTAAGTCAAATGTATGAGAATTACGCGAGAAGCCGCGGCTGGTCCTTAAAAATCATTGATGAGAGTATCCGCAGCCGAACTCTGGAGATTAAAGGCAGTTATGTTTATGGATACCTGAAGGCCGAGTCCGGTGTGCATCGACTTGTCCGAATCTCGCCTTTTTCTCCCAAAAAATTGCGTCATACCTCCTTTGCTT
>CAYHEU010000016.1:0-12851 GCA_964355785.1 uncultured Candidatus Saccharibacteria bacterium
TCAGGAAGTTGTCGATGGAGCCGACGAGGATTACGGACCAGATAAGGAGCCCCATCCCCCCCGCCATATTCCCTACGATAAAGAGATAGAGAACTGCCGGAATGGTGATAAGCGTTGTGCCGAGTAATGGAATGAGTGACGCGATAACGGTCATCGATCCCCAGAGCGTAGGACTTGGAATGCCGAATATTTTGAATCCTATACCCGCAAGGATTCCCTGGATGAGGGCTACGACGAGCGTGCCTTTCACGACCGAATTAACAACCGCATAGAGCTTCCCAAAAATTTTATTGTCATAGCGGTCGAAAAGAGGGCTGATGTTCACGATTGCTTCCTTAAATCTCTTCCCGTCCTTTAAGGAATAGTAGAGGGCGAAAAGGCTAATTACTGCGCCGAAGAAAAGTTTCGTAGCACCCGAGAAGAAAGGACCTAAATTTTGCACTATCCAGCCGAGAGTTTGTTCTGCATACTTCGTGAAACTCGTTGAAAATTCCTGCGGCGAGAAAGGCACACCTTCCGGGAGAAAGCGTTTCGCGCCCTCGGCGATGGTAAAAGGCAGTTCTCTTAAGAAGTTGTTTTCGGAGTTCGTTGTTACCGCTGCGTAGAGCTCCCTTGCTTCTTTGAAAACTTCGACGCTAAAGTAGATGAGCGGTATAAGGACGACAATGAGCGCGATCAAGGTTGTGAGAAGCGCGGCGATTGCCTCACGACCTCCCAGATACTTCAAGATTTTTCGGTGGAGCGGATAAAACACGATCGCGAATGTGCCGCCAAGAAGAATCGCTCCGAGATACGGCTGGAAGACCAAAAACGTAATCCCAAAGACAAGAAGGAGCAATCCCAGAAAAAAATAAATTTGGAGTTTCTTGTAGCTCATAAAAATCGGAATTTCGGCTATTTCTTAAGCTTCTCAACTTCCTTTGGGAGATAGTTTTTTATTTTCTGGATCGTATCGGTGAAGGATTTGATCCAATACTTAAGTTCATTCTTTAGGGACTCGGTGTCTGTGATCTGAGCGACCCTCTTTTCCAGTTCCGACGTGTTGTTTTCGAGAAGATTGATCATCTTATGAAGATCGTACTCAACGAGTCCGTAGCGTATGAGCCGCATATCCGCTTTTATTTTAAGAGAGTACCAGATGGCGCTCCCACCGGCAATCACGATGGCGATGAGAATTATAAGGAGTTGAGAAGCGCTGAGCTCGATCAGGCCGATTTTTAAGGCAGGTTTTGCCTTTACTATTATGGCTCCCGCTTGTACCGGAAAGCTCAAAGCTCCGCGGCTGTCTTCCGCGAAGATTTTTGCATAATACTCGCCAATCCGGAGATCCTTTTGGAGATCAAATCCCCACTCGCCCGCTTGATTCACGGGGGTTTTCCCGTCTGCGATAAGCTGATCTTTTTTATCATAAATTTCGACGTGAATCACGTCATCCTTTGTTCCCCTCCCCTTTACGAAAAAGGTTTCGCCGGTATTTGCAGTTATGAACGAGGTTATAAACGTGATCGTTGGGGTGGGAATCGGGCTCACCGCGATATCCGCGGTCGTTTCCCTGCTGTTCCCCGCTCTGTCGAATGCGCGCACCGATATTCGGTGTTCTCCCGGAGGCTGCGGAGGAAGCGTGAATTCGGGTTGCTTTGTATCAATCGCTTCTCCACCGTTTATACGTATCGAGTAGCGGTCTATCCCCGAGAGTCCGTCGCTCGCAGCGAAACGAAGGGTGGGTCTTGGATCGTCGCTTGTTCTCCCCGTGGGAATATCGATCGTAAACGGCGAGGGAGGTTCTGTGTCGACCGCAATTCGGTAGTGTGTTGTTTCTCCCCATCCGATATTATTTCTAAACCTCACATGAAAATACCAGATACCGTCCTTGAGTCGGTCAATGAGCTTCCCCTCGGTCAATCCTTCTGAAGTTGCCGGCGGAATTGAATTGGTGTTGTGATTCAAGAGTGTGCTTATGCCGGCAATGTCGTTCGGAAGTTCCCAGCGCGCGAGGAACATCGAAGAAACGTCGTACCATTTTTCCGGATCGGGATAAAGTTCTATTTTCAGCTTTGGTTTTGCGGGGAGTGATTTGCCGATCGTTGGCGGGCGCGTGACGGGAGGCGGCGGGGTGAGTGTCGGCTGCTGCGGCGAAGGAGAAGTTGTGGTCGCGGGAGGAGAAACTGTTTGAGTTGTTGAAATCGTGAACGTCCCTCCGGAAATTGAAGTCAATAGATTTGTTCCCGAGCCGTCGCTTGCCGTTATCGCCGCGTCGTCGAAGTTCACCGCAGCATTTCCTACGCTCTTTGGTTTGAACGTTACTTTTATGATTTTGAGCGATCCGCCGGAAACGCCGTTTTGAATGCCTCCGATAAATCTAATTTTCCCTTCCGTGTTTGAGAACGTCGGTTCTTCAAGCCAGAAATCGAAGATCGATCCTTCCCTGCTTACCGAAATAACCTCGAGTCGGTCTTTGGGAAAAATAATCGTTGCTTGTGCGGCGTTTAAGGTCTGTTTTACGCTGTCGATTTTTACGTCGATTGAGAACTGATCGCCGAGGCGAACGTTTGCGGATCCCGGCGTGAGGCTCATTGTCGCCGCGAGGGATTTATGAAAGGGTATAAGCGTTCCGAGGACAATGAGCCCGGCCAATATCGCAACATATGAAAAATAGTTGGAACGGAAGAGTTTATTCATATTAATTCGTCATCGTTTTAAGGAAGATGCTGAAATCGACTATATTTATCTTACCATCAGCGTTTAAATCGAAGTTGTTCATACGCCGAGGGTCATTTCGTTGTGCAATAAAGATGCTTAAGTCGGCGATGTCCACTCTTCCATCCTCGTTGAAGTCGCCGGGGATCCTTCCGATCTGGGTTACCACAAAGCGTTTTACAAGCGATGGCCCGGTTGTAAAGTTCTGGCCGAGGAATTTCTGCCTTACGCTCACCTGGTGGGATCCAAGGCCGAGTTTTTCAAGAATGGTGTTCACCACCGCGGAGTAATGCCCGGATTTTGCGACTGTCACGGTCTTTCTTGTATCCCCATCAACGATAATTTCTACCGTTGCACCCGGAACTCCCGAGCCGTTTATAAGAATGGACTCTCCCCTTCCCACCGTCGTTCTTTCGAGAGAAATCGTGGGAGGCGGCGAGACGTTCTCTTTGATTATCTCGTTTTGGGAAAGTTCGGTGCTGATCGATTTTACTGGCGCCGAAAGCCCTTCTTTGTCCACGAAAATGAAATCGTATTTAATATTTGCGGTTTTTTCCGTTGAGAACTCAAGTGAGAAGCTTCCATCCGTCTGATTTATGTCTTCTTGTCGGATGAGTATTGAGCTTTCATAAATAAGAATCGACCCCATTGGAAATGCAGCGCCGTAGAAGATGGCGACCCCGGGCCTTTTTCCGAAAACCGAGGGACTGGTGCTCGCGGCGCTTGCGGGCGCGGGGGTATAGTCAACTTCTAAATACACCTGGGTAACTCTCACGGTGCAGGCAATAATATTATTTCCTTCGTCTTTGCAAGCACTGTTTTTTACGATGCGCGTTTGAAGCGCGTCTATTGCTGCAGACGTCCACGCTTGGCTAGTGTTGGGGTTTGTTGTCCACGTATTACTGCACGTGGCGTAGCTCGTGGTGTTTTCACAAAATGCGCTATAGTTTGTCCCGCTGATTTTGAGGCCATAATTGGTGGTTCCGCCGCTCACGGAGGCGGCATTCGTATGTCTGCTTCTTACGTAGAGAATCACGCTATTGATTGTTGCGCCAGCGGAAAGACCGCTGTCCGCAAGATTGTAATTGTCGATGTTTGTAGTATTTGTAGTAGCGACAAACGTAGTGTCGTCGTCAGCAGTTGCTTCGTCCACCGTATCCCAGTTTGCCGTGCCGCCGGTTTTTGTCCATTGCGTGCTGTCCCCCGCGGCGCTTGGGCGAAGGGTAAGCATATCGGCGTGGCTTATATTCGGAATCAAAACCAACCCCACCGCGGCGAGGAATAGTATGTATAGAAGCAACCCCCGACGCAATTTCATCGAATGTGATTAATTTTCTCCTCGAAGTACTTTTTTGACTTTCTCTATAACTTCGGCAATCGGATGCTGGGATTTCACGAAGTAATCGTTCGCCCCCATCTGGAGCGCCCGCTTGATGTCGTGATCGGTTCCGAGATTCGAAAGCACGATCACAGGTATGAGATTCCAGTCGGGGTTTTTTTTGAGTTCCTCGAGTACCGCAAATCCGTCCTTCTTCGGCATAAGGAGATCGAGGAGGATGAGATCAGGTTTCTTCTCCTTGATCTTCGTAAGCGCCTCCTCGCCGTTTCTTGCGACCCCCACGTCATATCCCTCTTGGCTTAAGTTATCCTCAAGGGCGCGCACCAAAAAGTCCTCATCTTCGACAACCAGTATGTGTACCATTGTTTTTTTAAGATTTTTTCTTATGGAAATTATACCATACTTACTGCTTCAACTGAACCTTTTGTCGGTGAATGGGGACAATAAGATGGAATGTCGTTCCCTTATTTTCCTCTGATTCCACTTGGATCACCCCGCTCAAAAGGCTCGTGAGGAATTTTGCAATATAAAGGCCGAGCCCCGTGCCTTCAGGGCGCGCCGCTTTCGCGTTTGATGCCCTATAGAATTTTGTAAAGATATTGTTCCGCTCGTCCTTGGGAATCCCGATTCCCTCGTCGGCGACGGAGAATTGCACGAATTCTCCTTCCCGTTTTGACACGAAAAGTATCCTCCCTTTCGGTTTTGAATATACGATTGCATTTGAAACGAAGATATCAAGAATGGTTTTGAGAAGTACTTTGTCTGATGTGATTTCCAAATCTTCTTTCGGGGGTGTATAAATCAAGGACAAACTTTCTTTTTGCGCGACTATTCTCAGGGATTCGTAGATCTCCTTCATAAGATCAGAGAGTGGAAACGCCGTAACGCTAATCGACGGATTTTCTCCCTCAAGCCGTATGACCGAAAGGAGGTCATTCACCAATTTGAGCATCCGTTCATTCCCCTGATTGATAAAGTGGATGTATTCTTTCTGTTCTTTGGTGAGTGGACCGACTTTCTCGTTCTCGAGAGTTTCGATGAGCCATTTGATGCCCGAAAGGGGCGTGCGGAGCTGGTGGGAAGCGAGCGATAAAAATTCGAGCTTGATTTTCTCAAGTTCGCGTTCTTTTGTGACGTCCTGGAAAACGACCACGGCGCCGATAATATTTCCGTCGGGATCGATTACTGGAGCGGCAGAGTCCGTAATCGGGATTTTCTCGCCGTTCTTTTTTACAATCACGGCCTTTTTAGGGAGATTTGTCTGAATCCCCCGTGTGAGCGCATCTTCGATGAACTCGTATCGGAGCGTTTCGTCTTCCTCGGTCATGAATTTAAGCATTTCTTGGTAGTGCTTTCCGACGACCTTGTCTGCTGAAAACCCCGTAATAATTTCCGCCGCTTTGTTGAACACGCTGATTTTTCCGTCCCTGTTTACCTCGAGAACCGCATCGCCGATTGAAAGAAGAATCGCTTCGTTTTTTTCTTTCTCCTTGATGAAATCAAGCTCCCGCGCGTAGACGCGGCGGAAGATTTTATAGAAAAGGAAGATAAACGCAATGTTTAAAATGAGAACAAAAAAGACCTCGATAAAAAGTTGAGTTTCTTCTTTTGTGTTCGCTTGGAGATAGGGGTAGGTGTAGAGCGCAATAAAGAACCACGAAACAATAAGGAGTGATTCTCCGATAAAAACGGCTCTCCAGAGCCGCTTGTCGGGAGCCGCAAAGATTTTCGACCATCGGCCGGGACGCTCGTTCGGTTTCTTTGTAAAATTTCCTTGTTCCTGCTCCATAGAGCTCAATCGAAATCTAAAGTTCTTTCTTTAGTATGCGACTTAAATAAACGGTGAGGATTACCACCAGAAAAGTCGTGAGGGCGGCATAAATGAATTTTGCAGCAAGATTATTCGCGCTCAAAGGAAAAACTTGTTCAATAAATGATTTGATCGCTTCGTTCCATGCAAGGCTTGCTACGAGTCCCAGCGCCGCCGTGACGTAAGAAAGGGTTCGTTCGCGCACTTCGTCGCGAATCTTCCTTCCCTCCTTTTCTTCTCTCATTACCCGTATTCTATCACAAAATCAGGGTAATTTTTAACGTCGGTTGTTGTTTCAGATTCCATCTTATCCACGCGGGCGAAAAACGGCCCTTTGCGGCACCACTCCAGAAATTCTTTGAGGTTTTCTTCTTCTCCTTCGGCTTCGATATATACCGAACCATCTCGTTCGTTCCTTACAAATCCCGCAAGGTTCAGTTTCTGGGCGTTTCGCCTCGCGGAATCGCGGAAGAGAACGCCTTGAACTCGTCCAAACATTCTGATGTTCATATGCCGCCTCATTTTTTGTTTACACGCATTTTCTACCGGAGCACGGTCGCTCCCTTCTTTTCGAGTTTTACAAGGGACGACGGTTTTGATGAAAGCTTTCCGGCATCAAGATAAAAATCAACCTTATTCCCAAAATAACGCTTTGCTTCTTTTGCCGTTTTTGCCGGTGGTTTGCCTTCGAGGTTTGCGCTCGGCGCAACAAGGGGCCCCACCGCCTTGAGGAGTTCTATAAGATCCGGGTTTCGTGGGAAACGAAAAGCCAGCGTTTTTGTTCCGCGGTGGAGATAGAAAAATTTCTCCGAAACGCACGGAAGGATGACGCTTACTTTCCCCGGCCAGAGTTTTCTGAGCGCTTTTCGTGTTTCTCGCCCTACGCGCACGCCGAACCGGGCAAGATCTCGCACTGAACCTATGAGTATAATCATGGGTTTTTTTCTGTTGCGGCGGCGGAGGCGATAAATCCGCTCTATGGTTTTTTTAGAAAGCGCGGAACCCACGATACCATAGATCGTGTCAGTCGGAATTATTCCCACTCCCCCATCCTTGAGAATTTCTTTAACGAGAGCGACCACTCAGAGATTATACCTTGTTTTTCCTAATCCTCTTCCACGAGGGGGAGGCACTTCCGTTTGAATTTCTCCAAGAATTCAGGATGTTCCTCGATCAGTTCGCGAATGTCTTCCCCTCCGTCCTCGATAATCCCTTTGAATGAATGACAGATCGGAATGATTTTCTGATTTTGCCGAAGGGTTTTTTTGCCAAGGTCTCGTTTTTTATTTCCTTCATTTTCACCCTCGTTTTCGTCACGGAATTTTCCCGAAGAAGCGGAGGGCGTTGCGGCCGGTGCGGGCGCCTCGAGTGAAAATTCAATCCCCTCCGATTTTTTGGAAGAATCCTTAGTTTTAATTTTTGGCTTGACGTCGCTCTCGGTTTCATTTGTTGCTTCGTCACTGCCGTTTCCAATCGCAGCGAATGAATTTTTTACTTCATCACGAAGATCCTTGACCAGATTCTGAATTTTGGGATTTTCCGGATTGTTCTTTCTTATCTCACTCACCTCGTGAAGTCGGCGTTCGGCGAATTTAAGATGAAGCTCCGGCCGTTCCTCCTTGTTTGTGAGCACAAGGCTCAGGAGTTCCTGCGAACGCTTCAAGGGATAGAGAATGTTTTCCGGCCCCACGTTTTTCTGGTCCGCATAGACGGAAGCGCCTCCCAAAATAATCATGAGCGCAAGTCCTGTTGCCATGCCGCGCACAAAATATAAGAACACCCCGACAGGCGAGTGCGCCGCACGGGGAAATTTTTCTTTGAATGCGTGAAGAAACACAATTTTCGTGTCTTCCGTGAATTCTTTAGTTGGTTTAAGATGACGAAGCAATTTCATATTTTTTAGCGGAGCGATTGGCGAACTTTTTTTGCAAGCCTGCTTACCGCGACTCGGAGATTTCCCTCCGGCTTTTCCAAAATTTTCGAAATTTCTCTGTAGGAAAGCTCGGCAACATAGCGAAGTTCAAAAAGTTCCCGATCGTCGCTGCCCAGAGATTCGATGAAATTCTCAAGGCGTTCTTTCGCGATTTTGTAATCAAGCGCTTTCTCGGAACTCTCGACGGATGCGAGGCGTTCGACCGATTCCCCCTCTCCTATGTCGGCAAACGCAACTTCCTTCTGGCGTCTGTAATGATCGAAAAGAGTGTTTCGGGCGATTTGCCAAAACCACACCGTGAACCTCCCTTTTTTGGGATCGAATGTTTCGATTTTGCTTACCAATTTCAAAAAGATTTCTTGAGTAAGATCCTCGGCGATGTGTCTATGGCGAATCCTGCTTAAGCAAAAACCAAACACCTTATCGATAAGTTCACGGTACAATTCGTCGGCGGCTCTTATATTCCCCTCCTTCATGCGCTTCGCGAGGCGATCAAGCTTGCTATGTTTGAAAATAAAGTTAGCCATTATATGGTACGGTTGTGCGCCTTTCTTGTTACAATACCATAGCATAGCGAGTTTCTCTTCTACTGTAACAATAACTTTCTTTGCCCGTATAGAAGTATATAGACCGTCTGAAACGGTGATGTAAAGGTCGAACACGTGGAAAATAGAATAGAAATGATGAAAAAATACTTACAAGCATCCGTTGCAGTCGTCCTTCTTGTAGCGATCGCTTTTCCGCCAAGCGCGTTTGGACAAACGTCGGTGAATGCGAATATTCAAGCGCTGCTCCAGACGCTTGCAAATCTTCAGAAACAGGTTGAAGGATTGAAACAGCAGATTGCAAATATACAGAAACAGCAACAGGAAACCGTGTCTCAGCTTATCGTGACCCTCCGCGAGGGATCTGAAGGTGATGCGGTAAGAACACTTCAGGCGATTCTTGCTGCCGACTCCGTAGTATATCCCGAAGGATTGATTACGGGATATTATGGGAAGCTTACCGCAAAGGCGGTGAAGAAATTTCAGGAAAGAAACGGCCTTGAGAGCGTGGGGATCGTGGGGCCAAAAACCCTTAAGAAGCTGAATGAACTTCTCGAAAAACATCCGCTCGCTTTTGAGGATGACGATGAGGATGAGGATAATGACGATGATGAGGATAAACTTGGATTGAGTATTGGTCGGGGCGTACGGTTGTGTGCGATTGTCCCGCCCGGGCATCTGATTGCCCCGGGATGGCTTAAAAAGCACGGTGGCATCGTGCCCATTATCCCTATCTGTCAGATTCTCCCGCCGGGAATCGCAAAGAAAATTTGGGGATCTTCAACCTCGACTCCTGACGTGACTGCGCCCGTGATCTCGAATGTTGCGGTTTCCTCGAACAGCACTTCTGCCCTTATCGCCTGGATTACGAACGAACCGGCTGATTCCCGTATTGCCTACGGAACAAGCACCGCCTACGGATCTGAAACTACCCTTGCTTCGAGCTTGGTGACATCTCACTCCCAAACGCTCACGGGACTTACCGCAAGCACCGCCTATCACTTCCAGGTGAAGTCGAAAGATGCCGCAGGAAACGCAGCGACCTCGTCAGATCAGGTCTTTACTACGCCTGCGGCGCCGATCGCGGACACTACTCCTCCCGTGATCTCGGGCGTTACAATAACGCCGAGTTCTACGAGTGCCGTTCTAAGCTGGCTCACAAACGAACTCTCTGATTCGCAGGTTGTCTATGGGACGAGCGCTGCGTATAACTTCGAGACGACAATCAATCCATCGCTCGTGTTGAGTCATTCCCAAACGATTACAGGGCTCATCCCGAGCACCACCTACCACATTCAGATGAAATCGAAGGATGCGGCGGGAAATACCGCAACGTCTTCCGATCAGGCGTTCGCGACTTTAGCGCTTCCCGACACGACCGCGCCCGTAATCTCGGGAATCGCGCTCGCGATAAGCTCGACAACCGCAATTGTTTCCTGGACAACGAATGAATCCTCGACGAGTAAAGTGTATTACTCGACGAGTACGCCTGTGGTAACCGCAACCGCAGCGAATATCTCGAATAGTTCCCTTGTCACGAGCCACTCGTTAAATCTCGTCGGGCTTACGGCGAGTACCACATACTATTTCGTGGTTGAGTCGGGAGATGCATCGAACAACAAGACAATATTTCTGGAGCAATCCTTCGCGACTGCACAATAGCGAAAATTGAGCTATAGCCCAAAAACCCCGCCTACGCGGGGTTTTTTGGATTGCGGTGTTCTGCGCGGATTCTTTTTTTTCTCGCACGGTGTTCTTTGATCATTATTTTTATCTTGTCTCGCCGTTCCTTGTTTTTTATGATAGGAAACACGGCGGGCAGAACTGATATAAAAACTATGAGGATGATGATTGGAATAATGTATTTATCGATGTCGGGAACAATGTTCCCAAGATAGTATCCAAGAAGCGTTGCTCCCATTCCCCATATGACGCCCCCTGCAATGTTGTATGCAAGGAATGTTCGATAATTCATTTTTCCGACGCCGGCGAGAATTGGCGCGAAAGTTCTGATGATAGGAAGAAACCTTGCGAGAATGATGGTTTTCCCGCCGTGCGCTTTATAGAACCTTTCGGCGCGCTCGAGATGATCTTTGTGAAAAAAAAGGGAATCTTCGCGATTGAAAATGCGCGGTCCGGCGCGGCGGCCGAATGCGTATCCGAAATTGTCGCCGAGAATTGCGCCGAGAAGAGCGACCACCGTGAGTATTCTGATGTCGAAGAAGCCTTGTGACGCGAGGATGCCAGCGGTGAAGAGCAGACTGTCTCCAGGAAAAAATATTCCCAAGAGAAAACCGGATTCCGCAAAAATTATTCCAAAGAGGCCAAGATATCCGGCGCTTTTGATAAGTGAGGCAAGATCGAACATTATTATTTATTTCCTTTTCCTTAACTTAGCATTATCGCACTGGCAATCAGTCCATAGACGATGACGCTGATGGTATCCTGTATAACGGTCGCGAGAGGGCCGGCTCCAACTGCCGGGTCTTGACGTTCAAGTTGCAATGCTTCTGTCACCACAAGTGCAACGAGAGGGGCGGTCGCGATAACCGTAAAGATAGAAAAACCTATCGTGTTTGCCAACTTGCCCGACCCAAACCACGTTTGAACTATGAACCATGACGCGAGGCCGAAAATAGAACCCAGAACGAGGCCAAGGGCAGTTTCTTTAGCTAAATAATTTTTGAATTTTGCTCTGCCGGATCGAAGATCGCGCGTGTAAATATTTTGAGTTTGCGTTCCGACCGCATCAGCCATATAGACGATAAACGGTATAAAAAAGGCAATCTCAATATTTTTTGATAAGACCTCTTCAAATCTTGAAGTAACGAATGATAAGCCAATTCCCAACATGAGTCCTGCAACCAAGGATGGTATCCGCATCAGCGCAAGGGTGCTTACAGGATACTTGTCGTCGTCGGCGTATCTAATAATTTTTTTAGCTTCCGTTTTCTCTTCGTTCATATCATCATTTTGTTTATTGTAGCACCTTGGGGTGGGAGTTGACATTTTGGCGATGCTGGAATATCCTTTATATTGCAAATAAATACCCCGCGAGGGGCGTTTTTTTATCAATATCTATATGGGTACATACCTTATGGCTCTCGCAGGACTTGCATATAGTGTGAGCCCTATCTCGTTTACGGATGCGAGCGTATTTCGTCATACTTCGACGCCTGCGGAGATTGTCGCAGTCGAGGATATGTGCGTCCGTCGTCTTGAGGTTCGAGAGGTTTGGGTGACCGCGTATTCGAGTACGCCCGAGGAGACCGATGACACGCCGTTTATTACCGCGTCAGGCACCGAAGTGAGATCGGGAATTCTCGCCGCGAATTTCCTTCCCTTCGGGACGAAAGTCCGGATCCCCAAGCTTTTCGGCGAAAGGGTTTTTATCGTTGAAGACAGGATGCACAGGAGAAAGGAGAATTTCGTTGACGTGTGGATGCCTTCAAAAAAAGAAGCGCAGAAATTCGGAATTTCGAAAACCGAGATCGTGGTGCTGGAATAGAACCTAGAACATAGAACATAGAACGTAGAACTTAGGATGTGGGAATAAATGCTCTCCGGCGGAGTTTCTTATGGTACCCGATCGCAAATCGGTGCGCTTCGTCACGGACGCGAATGAGCGTCTTTTTACTGACGTTCTTCGGGATTGTTCCAAGGAAATCATTTCTTTTTCGCTTCTGACCTTTTGCGATTCCCACGAGCGGGATGTCGAGTCCCATCTCTCCGAGTACGGCTTTCGCGGCGTTCACTTGTCCCCTGCCACCGTCAACGAGAATCAGATTTGGAAGCGGCCATCCCTGCCCGTCCGGCCCGCCCGACTGAACAATCGTTCGGGCGGGCAGGCGGGCGTTGACTTGTGGAGGACGCTTAAAGCGTCGCATCAGAACTTCTTTGAGCATCCCCACATCATTCGGTTCGGAGATGCTTCGTACCCTGAATTTTCGGTATTCGCTTTTCTCCGGTTCGCTTCCCTCAAAGACCACCATCGAACCGACCGCCGAGGTGCCGGAAAGGTTTGAAATATCATAACCTTCTATTCGAAATTGCTTTTGGAACTTGGTGCTTGAGACTTGGAAATTCTCATCTGTGATGAGCGCGATATCCTGAATGTGCTGGAGGGCGAAGATCTGCCGCCGTAATTTCTCGGCTTTCTCAAACTCCAATTTTTTACTTGCGACATCCATTTCCTTTTCCAAAGATTTTAAAATTCGCTCCTTTTTACCTTCAAAAAATAGCTTAAAATTCCTGATATTTTTTAGATAATCGGATCGCGTAATCGCATTGATACACGTCCCGGGGCAAAGGCCAATTTCATAATCGAAGCAGGGGCGCGTAAATTTATTCAGATTTTTCGCCTCGTGGACGCTGAAGGGGAAAATCCTACGAACAATGCGAAGCGCTTCGCGTATGCTTGAAGCCGAAGTGAACGGTCCGAATCTTTTCCCTCCGGGCTTATCTTTACCTGCCTGCCGGTAGGTATGGCCGCGAACCAAAAGCACGCGCTGAAATCTGTCTTTGGTA
>CAYHEU010000017.1:0-12703 GCA_964355785.1 uncultured Candidatus Saccharibacteria bacterium
CCTCCTTCTTAGGATTCAGAAGATGCCCAATCTCGGAGGGTCTCAAGGGGAATTGGTGGCCAAACACTCTTTCGAGCGGCTCGCCCCTCTTCAGCGCCACGAGATATCCTTTAATTTTCTTTCTTGCGGACTTCGGCGCGGGGCGCATTACAAGTTGGAGCGCCGCTCCCTCTCCTACTTCATTGATTTTTGTAAATCCTCCCGCAATCGACGAAAAAGAATCCGCACCGATTTCCACGTACGTTCGTATGGGGAGCGCAAAACTTTCCTTTTCCCCGAGGTACGCGGCGGCAACCGCTCCCTGCGGATTGAAAATATTGTAATCACTCAAAGCTGTCTCTACGCTTGCGCCGTTCCAAAGCCCCTGGATCTGCTTCATTGCAACCTCGCTCAAGCTCTTTTGAATCCCGAGGTAGAAATGGATTTCCTCTCCCACGTGTGGGACCGCAACTTCAAATACAAAAGGTCTCCGGCTTCCGGCAAGATTGCTCAAAAGCTGCTCAAATTTTCCGATCTCGATCTTCAGTTCTTTCTCAACTTCCGTGCTACTCTGTGGCGGCTTACCGGCACGCGGAACTCGAATGAGGAACGCCGAGAGTTCCAACGACTCAAGAAGTCCCCGCCGGATAAGGAATTTTGAAAGAAAGTAAATCCCGACGCCCAAAATGCCGCCTACGAGTATCCCTATCACAAATTCAAGAATCATTTGAGAAGTCCCCTTTCCTTGAGTTCCAGATAAAGCTTGCCGACGAGCGCGTCGTGAAAAGCGTCGAGCACAAACGAATTTGACCCACGCGCCGCTGCATTCGCTTTGTGAATACCTTGATGAAACGCAAGATCGATAAGATACTCGACTTCGAGTTTCGTTTCCACCGACGTTCCCTCGACGTAATCAGGCAATGGGCTCTGAGGATTCTGGGGCGCCGGAGTATTCTTCGTTACCGGAAAAACGCTCCGGATGGATTTTTTGAGGAGTTCCTGTTCACTCAAATGTTTGCTCTCCGGATTCTCGCGATAGCGCATCACCTCTTCCGCGAGGCGCTTCATATCCGCTTCGAGTACCTCGTGCTTGAACTCCGGAGTGATCTGTTCCGCCATTCCTCTTATTATACCAACTTCAAACGGGGAAATGAATTACCGCCCCGCTCTGTGGGGCGGTATCGTAAAGGTAATCCCTCGATAAACTCGGGCCGTTCAGGACATTCGTCTCCCTCGGACCGTTCGTGCTCTGAGGAGCCCTTAGGTCTTCGATTCCAAGAGTCTCAGACTCGACGAGCTCGAAGAGCTGTTCAATTCTTTCAAGACCCTAAGGTCTTTCAAGACCGAAGGGCCTGAAAACTTCACAGTCGAAAGAACTGAGTCCTCGGGACGAACGTCTAAAGAAACTCGGTCTCGATGGGCTCGAAAAGATTGACGCTGACCCATTCGACTCTACTCAGGGTCATGGTGAGTAAAATCGAATCCATGAGCCCTGTCGAACGCGTCAAATTCTTACAATCTCAATTTCCGTATAGTGCTGGCGATGCCCCTTCATCTTCCGATACCGGGTCTTCGAATGATAGCGAAAAACGATTTTCTTTTTATCGCGCGCGGCGCGAATCACTTTCCCTTCCACTTTGTGATTAAGGTAGGGTTCGCCGATCTCCGCCTTGTCGCCGCGGACAAGGAGCAGCACCTTGTCGAAATGAAAATCTCCGCCTTCTTTTGCGGCTACTTTCTCTGTTTTTATTTTCTGACCGGCGGCTACTTTATATTGCTTGCCTCCGCTCTCGACAACCGCGAAATCTTTCATGATGTGACTAAGGATGATTAACACCTATAATAACCCGGAACCCCCAAAACATCAATATGCCGAAAAGGAGCGTGGCCGCGGCGGCAAGCTTTCCCAAAAACCAATCCTTCCGCTCAAATTCTCTTGCAATCAAGAAATTTATCCCCGCCGCCGTGAGCCCGAGCAGCGCAAAACGCAAAAGATCGGAGAGGTTCCCTGTCTGATTAATTCCCGCATAGGCGCTGAAGTGGATAATGAGCGGCTGGGAAATTTTCCGGAGCGCGAAAAACGCCCAGAGAAATCCTCCGAGTATTAAAAACGCGCTTGCGCCGAAACTCACGGCAATGGCGTTTGTCTTCACAAATCTCCATACGGGATTGTCGCGCGGAAGGAAACTCATCGTCGAAAATTATTTTTTAAGTATCGAGGCGGCGGCCTCCGGATCCACGACGTTTATCTCTATCCCCGTGCCGAGCTCGAAACCGGCGAGCACTGTCACGCGCGGCACAATCTCGATGTGCCAATGGTAATGGCGGTAAGTATCCTGATTTTTAAGCGGACCCGTGTGGAGGTAAAAATTGAGATCGGGATCGTTCAGGCGCCGTTTCATTTTCTTCAAAATCGCCTGGAGGATCGCAGTCGTGCCCTTAAGATCGCCAAACGGGGTCTTTTCAAAAAACGGAAAATGCTTCTTGGGAAACACCTTTACCTCAAACGGTTCACGAGATGCGAAAGGAGCGACGGCAATTGCGCGAGGATTTTCCGCAACAATTCTTTTCTTGAATTTTCTCTCATATGCAAGCATATCGCAATGGACGCACCGGCGATGCTTTTTAAAATAACGTTCCGAGCCGGAAAGCGAATGGTGCACGTCCGGCGGGATAATCGGCATCGTAAGAACCTGATAGTGGGGATGAGGAATAGAGGCTCCTGCCGTCATTCCCCAATTGAAGAACATCGAGGTGTAAAGCAAACACCGATCCTGGGCGAGTATTAAACATCTCTTCTGCACAATCCTTAAGACGTCAGTCGCTCGATTTATACTAAGCTCTGCAATATTTTTTTTATGATCTTTGGTTATCACGAGATCGTGGTGTCCAACTCCCTCTCCCACGTTATAGGGTCCCTCCCGGCGAATGTTCGCGCAGGCGGGATAATGCACGAGCGCCGGAAATCCGTTCGGGACCATAACTACACTCCAGCTCTTATCGCTCGGCAAACTCAGTATCGGAGGCCAATTGGACCTTTTCTCGAGATTCTCAAATGGGCAATTGCGCTTCGGAAAAGAGCGCTTCGCCCTCTTTTCTGGAATCACAAAATGAGGCCTCGAAACTCTCTCGGGCGCCATAATAATCCAATCCTTGGAAACCGGATCTTGTCGGAACGAACTCATGCCAATGGTTAGATAGTAGAAAGAAAATTTCCCATAAGTTACTCCCTACTTGCTGGTTTTTATCCTGTTCCAATAATACCAGTTTAGCGCATCCTTCGCGATAGGAACCGCGTTCAAGCTTCCCTCCCGTGAATTCTCGATGAGCACGAGGATTGAAATTTGGGGATTCTCTACCGGCGCATAGCCCACAAAGAACGCGTTCTCCTGTGTATTGTTTCTGACCTGTGCGCTTCCCGTTTTTCCTGCGACGTCGAATGGCAAATCGCTCAAAATACTCGCGGTTCCGAGCGGCGAGCGCACCGCTTGAGCCATTCCCTCTTTGACTTCCCCGATCTCGCGTTTCAAATACGAAAGATCCTGAAGCACGGCGGGCCGATTGGAATCTTTCTCGACAAACGGCCTATAGATTTTTCCTCCGTTTGCGATCGCGTTTATGTAATTCAAAAGCTGGAGCGGCGTCACCAGAAAATCTCCTTGTCCGATACTTACGTTGTACGTATCTCCCAAAAGCCATGGCCTCCCTGAAGTTTTTTCGCGCTTTTCAGGATCCGGAAGAAGCCCCTCTCCTTCGGTAGGGAGGTCGATCCCCAAAGGAGTCCCGAGATTGAATTTCTTAAACCAATCGATGATGCGCGAGATGCCCAACCCCCGCACGTCGCCGAACCCTCCGCCCACCGTGTAGAAATAGACGTTACTCGATTGCGCAATCGCATCCGAAACATCAACCCATCCCTGATAACGCCAGTCGAGAAACCGCGTGGGTTTCTCGGGATCATAAGGGTTCGGTAGGTCGAGGTACCCGGGCGAGAAAATTTTCTTCTCCGGCGTAATTACGCCTTCCTTGAGCGCCGCAATACCTATAAGCGGCTTTATGGTTGAGCCAGGATTGTAGAAACCCGCCACTGCCCTGTTGAAAAGCGGACGCTCCGATGAAGCAAGCAGCTCTTTCTTCTCCTCGTTTCGCCCAACGGAAGAGAACAAATTATTGTCGAATGCCGGAAAGTTAAAAAGCGCGAGTACCTCGCCGGTTTTGGGGTTCATCGCGAGTCCAACGCCTACCGAGCGCCCAAGCGAAGCGAGACCTTGCCGAAAACGATCAAAAAAGTATGTTTGGAAATCGCCGTCGATCGTGAGACGTATGGATTTACCAATTTCCGGTTCTTTCGTTTCCGGTTCGCCCAAAAGCTCTCCTTTTGCATTCCTAAACTGCGCGACCGACCCCGACGTACCCCGAATCTTTTTATCATAAAAAGATTCGAGTCCCCCGCGCCCCACGACCGATTGGTTGCTCAAGGTCTCGTCGCGCTCCAGATCATTCACATTCACAAGGCCCGTATAACCCACAACCGAGGAAAAAACGGGGCCCTTGGGATATGCGCGGCGAAAACCGCTCTCAAAATAAAATGCCGGGAGATCCAGCCCTTTAAGCGCAATAAGCGCGCGCTGATCCAAGCTGTCGCTTATAAGGACCTTCCCGCCGCGCTGCGAGAGATCGGCTTTTCCGATCATCTCCCATATTTCCTGCCGCTTTATGCCGAGAGTTTCCTCGATCGCATACATCGCCTTTTCCTCCAAGACGGGGTCCTTAAAAAACTCTCTCGTATCGAGAAACAGATAAAAACTTGCTTCGTTTTCGGCAAGCACCTCGCCGTATCTGTCATACATAAGCCCGCGAGGGGCCGGAATTTCGCGCTGTTCGACAAGATTAATTCTTGCAAGCTCGGCATAATCGCGGGCATGAACACCGATTAAAAAGATTTTGGCTCCCACAAAAGCTCCGGAGATGAGAACAAAAAACCACAAACCGAACATAGCGCGATTCGTAAGCGGCACTTCTACCATCTCCGCGCGGGGCGCGAGATTATCGCTCAAGGACTCCTCGAACGCTATTTCTTTAAATGATTTTCGTTTTCGGGAAAACATGGCTTTCATTGCGATGCCGCCTCTTCCCCGTAAAAGTAATCGAAAAGTCCGAAAATGAGAAATCCAAAAAGCGCACTTATGAAAATGTCCTTAAGAATCGTGCCATAATGCGCAAGCGCGAGAGAAAGATCGGTGAGTCCGTAAAAAACGATGAGTCCAAGAACGATTCCGACGAGATTACTGAGCCACCCTTCGAGAGGAAAAATTATTTTCCGGAAAAGAAAAATGCCTATAGGAACGACCGAAAAAATCATCATTTCAACGCCGAGTATTGGCTGCCAATTCATGAGAAACACGGAGAGAAGTATAAGGAATAAAAGTTCGAGGAGACCGAGAAAAAACGAAAGCGCGATGAGCGAAGCGAAAACGAAATCTGGCTTGAAGTTAAATAAATAGCCGAATCTTGACCAAAGAAGAAACGCGATCACGAGAACTAAAAACCCTGCAAGAAATTTATGGCTTTGACTTGGAGACATTTTTAATGATGAAGACGGTTCGTATGTCCACCGGTTCATAGGAAAATGAGAGATCGGCTTCCTTGAAAAGCTTATCTTCGGAGAGCTGGATTGTTCTTATCGTTCCCACCGGAAGCCCGTAGGGAAAATCGGGAGCGGCGTTCGACACTGGGTCCCCTACGGAAATTTCGGCATCTTTCTGAATAATCGTAAGGCGAGGATTCGTTCCCCCCACAAGAAGGGCGTCTATCCCTCCTTTAATTCTCACCGTAGACTGCCAGCTTGGATCAAAAACGGTTTTTATAAGCGCCGTTTCCTCGAAAACACCGTCAACCTTCCCGATAAGTGAATTTCCGAAAACTACGCCTTCTCCTCTCAAAATCCCATCTCTCCTCCCCGCATCAACGAGGATCTTATTTCTCAGATTGAACGGATAGCTCGAATAAACAAGCGCACGGAAATATTCTGGCTTCCGGTCCGGAAGCTCGCGTTTTACGTCTTCAAGCTTTGCAAGCTCAGCTTTGAGTGCCGCGTTCTCATTGCGAAGCGCTTTGAGTTCCCCGGGAACAGAACTCGGCGTTCCCAGAAAAAACTGTCCAAAAAACCATCCGAATTGCGGCTGCCAAATTACAAGCCCTAAGAGCACGAGGATGAGGACTCCCAAAAACCAAAACTCTTTTCGCATCCCAGTTTTATACGAAGCGGAGCGAGTTTACCCGCCCGCCTGAGTTGCACTCATGCAAGTCGGGCAGGGCAAAATTGAGCACTCCGCCCCACTTTTTACATAAATAACAGGAAGAATATGTCTCACGTTCCCAGCAAAGCACAATTTTTTTGTTATTCAACGTCATTATAAAAAGGTGGGATGGGGTAAAGGTTTTGTCGCCAAAAATCATTCTCCTCCATGTCCTGATTTTTGGACAAAGCCATTTAGAGGTTGATGGCGAGGGGTCTCAAAGGATTATCAAGAAACTTTTTATGTTCCTCAAAATTATCGACGATTCTCCCGAGCCCCCGTACCACGCACGTAAGCGGATCATCCGCAATCTTTGTCGAAACGGAAGTTTCTTTTTCTATAAGCCTATCGAGTCCGCGAAGAAGCGCGCCTCCACCGCAGAGATATATTCCTTCCTTAAGCATGTCCCCCACGAGTTCCGGAGGAGTCGCGGCAATCACGTCCTTTACGGAACCCACGATCGCGTCAAGTGATTTTGCGAGCGCCGCGCGAATGTGATTATTTTTCACGATTACTTCCTTCGGCAAACCCGTTCCCACGTCGCGCCCGCGAACCGCAACCTCAAGCCGTTCGTCCAATGGTACTGCGGAACCCACCACGATTTTCGCAAGCTCTGCCGTCGGTTCTCCTATAATCAGCCGAAATTCTTCGCGGACGAACTTGATCACGTCGTCGTTTAATTTGTCCCCGGCAACTTTGAGCGTTCGGGAAACCACGGGGCCTCCCATGGAAATCACCGCAACGTCGGTGGTTCCCCCTCCGATGTCCACAATGAGACTTGCCGTGGGAGTCTCGATCGGCAAATTTGCGCCGAGCGCGGCCGCAACCGGCGATTCAACGAGATACACCCGGGTGCAGCCGGAGTTCAAGGCCACATCCTCAATTGATTTCCGCTCGACTTCCGTAAGGTTATTCGGGATCGCAAGTATGCCTCGCCGGTAGCTCGCGAACGATCCGCGGCTCATCCGCTTCAAAAACTGGCGGAGAAGCTCTTGTGTCATTTCGAAATCCGAAATCACGCCTCCCACAAGCGGGCGGACAACGTTGATGTGCGAGGGAGTGCGGTTCAACATTCTCTTTGCCTCATCCCCCACCGCGAGAATTTGGCTTGTCTTCGTGTTTACTGCGGCAAACGACGGTTCGTTCACAACGATGCCCTGATTTTTAAGATAAATAAGCGAGTTGGCCGTTCCGAGATCAATGCCGATGTCTCTAAAAAAATTATCGAAAACGTTCATGGTAAATCTCTAAAAATCTTCTTAAGTTCATCTTTTTGAACCATGCGGGTTTCTTCCTCACCGCGCTTCTTAACCTCTATTCTCCCCTTCGTCTTTGCGCTCACGACGAGCCGCCAGGGAATCCCGAGGAGATCCGCTTCGGCAAACTTCTGACCTGCCGAAACGCTTCTGTCGTCATATAATACGTCGACTCCCGCTTTCTGTAAATGCTCGTATATTTCCGTGCCGGACGCTCCCTCGAGTTCCAAAAGGTGGGCGCGGAAAGGAGCGATGGCCTCCGGCCAGACGATTCCGTTTTCGTCGTGGTAAACCTCGACCGCGGCTGCCATGAGGCGGCCGAGCCCGATACCGTAAGAGCCCATCATTACAAGTTTCTCCTTCCCGTCTTTGTCTTTAAATTTCAGATTGAACGCTTCGGAATACTTTGTTCCCAAAGGAAAAATGTTTCCGACCTCAATGGACTTCTCCTCACGCACTGCGCCTCCACACTTGGGACATTTCGCGCCCGTTTTAAGCTTTGAGATCTCCTTATTTTCCGCATACTCGCATTTTATGCAGACGTAGATCGCGTCCTCGCCTACGGGAGAGAGGATCTGAAATTCGTGGGTATTGCTCATCGTAAAGTCGCCCCCCGCGGCGAGCGTATAGATCGCTTTTAGGCCGCACCGCGTAAAAATTCTTCGGTAGGCATGACCAACCTCCTCGTAATACCGCATCAGATCTTCCTCTGTCGCATGGAAGCTGTAAAGGTCCTTCATTATAAATTCCCTACCGCGAAGTAATCCCGATTTCGCCCGGGGCTCATTCCGGAATTTCGTCTGAATCTGGTACGCCGCAAACGGCAGGTCTTTATAAGAACTGATGTATTTCGCGGCGATCGCAGTCAAGACCTCTTCGTGAGTCCATCCAAGAGCAAAAACCGGAGTTTCTTCTTTCTTCCCCCGCACCTCAAAACTTACGGGAACATCCCAGCGGCCTGTCATATCCCAATATTTCTTCTCGACGAGCGCGGGCATGAAGAGCTCCTGTCCGTCGATTGCGTTCATTTCCTCCCGTATAATCTGTGCGATTTTTTGAATCACCCTCCAACCCAAGGGAAGAAATGAATAGACTCCTGCGGAATTTTTATAGACAAAACCGCCCCGCGCAAGCAACTGGGCGTTTATCGAAACCTCGTCCTTGGGAGCACTCCGCTCGGTTCGCGTGAAAAGTTGGGACTGGCGCATGGAACTAGAATAGCAAGAAAAATGTTTGAGAACAAAGGGCTTTTTGACACTTAAGGGGTTAATTGACAAATATATGAAACATATGTTATAATGCCAACTAGACTGAACTGATTGACTTCTCAAAAAGGAGGATCTCGGATGTCGCAGATGCCAAAATTCCTGATCGGTCTTTGCCTTGTCGCACTAATAGCGCTGACCGCGCTCACGATGAACAATATGGTGACGCACAACAATGCGCCGCCAAATGAAGAGATGGCGGGCTACATCGCGATGAAGAGTCCCCAACTTCTCTCAGCGCGCGGCGAAACTTCTATTTTCAAGGTGTGGGTGTCTCGCTGTGCGACAACCGACGAATCCAAGTGTCCTCGCGCTTACTGGATAGAGGCGCTCACCCCCGACCCTGGGATAGTTGAGGGGGAAAGAGTGGAAATCGAATACCGTTCCTTCGAACGATCCTCGGCGTTCACTCTCCCACCGATGATCAGTATCCCGGTCGCCTATCGCCCATAGCCATTCATAGCTCTGCCTATATGCCGTGCGCCTCGCGCAAAAAGGCCCCGAACATCCCGTTCGGGTTTTTTATTCCTTATTTTTTTCTTAACATTTTGTGCGATCGCATAAAATGTTAAGAAAAATCCTATAGAAAGAATTTTGAGAGGAAGAAGATCACGAGCCCCAAGGCGCTCGAAATGGCGGAGATAATCCAGAACCGCATCGTGACCTGCGACTCGGGCCAGCCGAGCGCCTCGAAGTGGTGGTGAATCGGCGTCGAGAGAAAAATCTTCTTTTTGAAGACCTTCTTTGCCGCTATCTGGATAATTACGGAGAGCGACTCGGCGACAAGAATGAGCGCGAAGAACGGAAGAAGGAGCGTGGTATTGGTGAGCATTGAAATCACCCCCATGGTGATGCCCAAAGACATCGAGCCGGTATCGCCCATAAAAAACTTCGCGGGATAGATGTTGAACCAGAGAAACGCGAGAAGGCTCCCGATTACGACGCCCCCGAATGCCGCGAGATCGTATCGCCCGAGCGAAAATGCAACCGTCGTGAGCGCGCCGAACGCGAAGAGGGAAACGCCGCCCAAAAGGCCGTCCAGACCGTCGGTTTCGTTCGCGGAAAATGCGCTCGCAACGATGATGAACATAAAGATCGGGATATACCACCCTCCGATTTCAAAATTTCCAAGAAAAGGCACGTTCAAGACCGTCCAATCCAGTTTGAAATAAAACCACCACGCACCGACGGCGGCCGCGATAACGTAGAGAATCATCTTTTGCCTGATTTTAAGGCCCCCCGCGAGCCATCCGATCTTCAGGGTTCCCAGCCAATCGTCCAAAAAGCCGAGAAGCGCCGCGATAAAGAATGCCGCAAGCGGAAGATACGTTTCCGCCCGATTCACGAAATTCAGGTAATTCCAAAATCCGTCGAAGAAGGCGCTCAAGACCCCGAACGCAAGCGCGAGTCCAACCACCGTAGACCAGATGATTATTCCCCCGCCGTTTAGTGTTCCGCTTTTCTTTTCGTGAAATTTGTTGAAAACGGGGGCTTCTTTCGCGGGACGAATCCGTTTTGCCATTCTATACTTTTCAAGCACGCGAACCCAAAACGGCGTGGCAAGGAGCGCCACAAGGAAGGAAATGGTGGCAAGAATAATAACTCTAACTGCTTGGGCTAAAAGCATGCTTGAACCAGGTAATGAGTTTTTCGGTTTCGCCGAACCGATCACTTGTCCCGAGCACAATTACCAGTATCGGACGGCGCGCGTAAGAAAAGATGGAGAGGAGGTTTCCCGAGGCCTCGTCGGTGTAACCCGTTTTCCCGCCAAGGAAATCCAGGCGTCCCGCGAACGCGTTTGTGCTGCTTACGATAATATTTTCCCCTCGAGAGAGCTCCGGAATGACGGTCTTCGGCTGTGCCGTAACTCCAAAAACTTCAGGATATTCATTGTAAATTTTTTGAACCGCTTTCGTGAGATCACGGGCGGTTGATTGGTTTGCGGCGGAGAGACCCGTGGGATCGCTCAAAAATGTGTCGGTGAGCCCCCAATCAATCGCTTTAGCATTCAAAATTACAATAAACTCATTCAAACCGTAGTGCCGCGCAAGTGCCATCGCGGATTCGTTGCTCGAGGCAACAAGCATTGCGGAGATGAGATCTCTCGCGCGGAAGCGGTCGCCAATTTTTAGCCCGCTCGGACTGCTCTCGGGAGAAAAATCCTCCGGAGCGAGCGCTATTTCTTTTTCGCGGTCAATTTCGTCCAAGACCGCGGCAGCGGTAAAGAGCTTAGTGATTGAGGCGATCGGCCAGCGCTTTTCCGGGTTCTTGCTGAAATAGATTTCCCCGGTTTCCAAATCCGCAATGAGCCCCACCTCCGCTTCGATCACGGGCTGCTCCGTGAACGTTTCTCGCGGATAAAAACTTAGGGGTCCGGGATTCTCTGCCAAGAACACAAAACGATTCAATGGAGCCTGCGGCTGTATTGTTTCAAACGCTATCTTCGGGGGCGAAGCGACTGATAATTCTCCCGAATCGGGAGAAAAAGAATTATCGAGTCTCGCTCTAAGATTCTGATTTCCGCTCCCGTTTACGAAAAAAATGCCAACGGCTACAACTCCAAGAAATAAAATTTTCTGAAAATTATGATACATGGGGTTCGATCCTACGCGACAGGCGGTCCCGACTGCGGAGTACCCTCTTCCGTTGCGCTTTCAAAGCTCCTCAAAAGTGACTGGAATTTCTCGTAATCCGGTAGATCCTCCTTCCGCCGAAGTCCCAGGTGCTTTACGAGTTCAAGGCTTGGCTCATAAAGATAACTCTGGGGCTGGCCGGGATCCGGAAAACGCTGGATCAAGCCGCGCAGAAGAAGACTCCTCAAGATAAACGTGGAATTCACTCCCCGAAGATAATCAAGCCGGCTTCTCGAGATGGACCCGAGATACGCGATAACCGAGAGCGCCTCAAGACTTGCGGGAGTGAGCTCTTCGGTAAGTTCTTCCTTCACGAAATTTTCGAGGATCTCCCGGAACTGCGCCTTTGTTGCAAGCTGAACTTTCCCGCCTCCGGAAATGAGCGCAAGTCCCCGGTCCTCTGCCAAGAGCCGTTTCTCAAGCTCACTCGAAAGTTCTTCCACTTCTCCCGCCCGGAGCCCCAGTTTCTTTTCAATTTTATCGAACCCCAACGGTTCGCCGTGGATAAAAAGGAGCGATTCGAGCGCCGCAAGTTTTCCGTTCAAATTCTGCTGTTCCGGTTCCATGACTTACGTTTGATTCTTCCTGATTATTATATCAGAAAAATGGGCTTTTTGTTCCAGAAAAATCAGCTGTTCACGGGCAAGGTGAAGTACCGCAAGAAAGATGACGATAATCTCGGAACGCGATCTCTTCTCTGAAAAATCCTTGAACGTGGTCTTCGCAACCGCCGTGAGGCGCACGATAATTTCCTGAATTTTCTCCTCGATGCTTACGATTTTTTCCTTTATCGTCTGCGTTTCGAGCTCGAACTTCTTGAATGTGTCGAGAATCCTTCCAAGCGATTCAGCAAGTCCTTTCACGTCCAAATTCTCTCCCGGATAAAAAATGCCGCTTCCCGATTGTTTCTCCTCTCCGGAGACGCCAGCAAACTGCTTCACGAGGAGATAGGGGCGGCTGAATTCGCGATTGCCTTCCCTCCAGAGGGAGGCCAAAATTTTCATCGCAGGTTTCAAATCACGATAAATCGAAAGCCGCCACTCCAAATCTTTGATTTCCGCCTCTTCTTCGTCGGTCAAACTCACTTCGGGAAGGAGGGACTTTGACTTTATAAGAATGAGGCGGCTCGCCACGACGATGAAATCCGAAAGAACTCCCAAGCTGAATGTGATGTCCTCGGGAGATGCCGCTTCTTTCTCCGCTTTTTTGAGCGTCTTGAGATACGCCAAAAAGTCCCCCGTCACCTGCGCAAGGCTGATTTCTGTGATGCC
>CAYHEU010000018.1:0-12690 GCA_964355785.1 uncultured Candidatus Saccharibacteria bacterium
TAATTAAAAAGTTAAAAAAAGCCGATAGTAAAGTAAATAAGGCACAATATAAATTTGTTTTATGGGGGGCAGCGATAACGTTTTCTTTGCATCTTATTTTTAATTTTCTTATGCCGATCGTTTTTACAAATCCAAGATTTGTCCCCTTAGGCGCTGTTTTCACGTTTCCGTTTGTGCTGTTTACGGCATACGCAATTTTTAGGCACCATCTATTAAACGTGAAAGTGGTTACTACCGAAATCCTGGTTTTTATTCTTTCAATCGTTACTCTTTTTGAAGTTGTTTTATCAAAAGATATTCTTGTTTTAGTTTTTAGATCTGGGGTTTTCATTCTCGTCCTCGCCTTCGGGATTCTCCTCATCAAAAGTGTTCTCCGTGAAGTCGAACAGCGCGAGGAACTCCAACGGCTCACGGAACAATTGCAGGCGGCGAATACCAAACTCGAGGATTTGAACCGCTTCAAAACGCAGCTGCTTTCGCGTGCGTCGCATCAAGTGAAGGCCCCGCTTGCGACGATCAAGCAGTTCGCGACGATCCTCATGGAAGGGCTCTATGGTCCTGTAAGCACCAAGGTGAAAGAGACAATCGGGAAAATGAAATTCTCCGCGGACGAACTCATTAATCTCGTAAACACACTCCTTGACCTCCGGAAAGTGGAGGAGGGGAGAATGGAATATCAGTTCGTGAAAACGGACTTTGTGAAAATGGTGCGCGGCGTGGTGGGAGATCTCCGTCCGCTTGCGGATGCGAAGAAGTTGGAACTGAACTTTGGAAGCTCGGTTGGCGAGGCATGGGTGAATGCCGATGCGCCGAAACTGAAGCAGGTGATTCAGAATTTGGTTGACAATGCCATCAAGTACACGCCGAGCGGCTTCGTGAAAGTGGAGATTAAGGGAGAAGGAAATTCGGTTATCGCGAAAGTTTCCGACTCCGGTTTGGGAATTTCGAAAAAGCTCCTCCCGCACCTTTTTGAGGAATTCATCCGGGACGATCGAGTGAAACTGGAAATCAAGGGAACGGGTTTGGGTCTTTTCATCGCAAAGAAAATTGTTGAGGCGCACGCCGGCGAACTCTGGGCCGAATCCGACGGCGAAGGAAAGGGAAGCAAGTTTTTTGTGAAGTTGAGGAAGGTGTAGAAATATTAACAAAGATATTATATTCTAATATTCTTGAGAATATTAGAATATAATAGGGTAAGGTTTTATAATCAGAATAGATATGAAAAGAAAAAATTATCATCACCTTGAGAGGATAGTTAAGGGTTTTGCAAATCATAGGCGCATTGAGATTCTCGAACTTCTTAGGAATAAACCAGAGCTTTCGGTTGCTGAAATTGCCGACGAATTGCACATCAATTTCAAAACAGCATCTGAGCATATCAGGCGGCTTGCAATTGCGGGACTTGTGCTCAAGCGATCTGATGGCGTGAATGTCCGCCATAAGCTTACTTTGCGGGGAGAACATATTCTCAAATTCTTGAGAATATTGGAATAGATAAGGATTATTCAGCGATTGTTGAAAAAGTCCAACTTCGTTGGTATCCTTACGCCGATGAGAAAATTTGGAAAAGCAGCGTTTTTGGGTTTCGGGGCGTTGTTTCTTCTTGCGACTTTTTTTGGAGCGCCGCGCGCCCACGCCGTGAACCCTTATGTGCAGAACGTCTTTTTCGGGCAGGATGAAGCAGGGGATTATATTTCGTTCGATTGGACAGGAATCCCTCCTGCCGACGTGTGCTCCCGTTTTATCATTGCGGCGTGGTTCAATCGCGATAATCCGCACGGCATTTCTGCGGCGGGAGAGACAACGCCTATAGATCTCGCACAGGGTGATCTTGCGGGACCGAACGGTGCGTACAGCTATTTTGGAGCCTCTGGTCTTGCGTCAGGAATTGTGAATCATCAGTGCTCCATAAGCGACATAAATTTGAGCACCAACTTGCCGGCACATATTAAGATATACATCAATCCAGCTCTTTTTCCTTACCAACTATCGTTTTCAGCGAGCGATTTTTTAACAATCCAGCTGTTTGAATATTCTTTACGAGTAGGAAATATTGACCATCTTGCGAACCTTGTTTCGAACGATGAAGAAAAATATTTCTATCATGTTCCGGAAAATCCGCTTCCGATTATTCCTTACGAGAATGTGAAACTTAGTTTTGTCAAAGCTCCTTTCTCCGATATTCCCGAAACGGACCTACTGGAACTCAGTTTTGATTGGGTTGGACCAAGCCGGACAATTTTTCTCTTTGCCGGTATGAACGGACAAGTTACAGGATCTGCCGGATTCACGCCGGACCCTGAGAAAGATATCTCAATGAATCTTGAGAACGGGGAGAATGGAAATCTCTACAACGTCGGGTTGTTATCCCGGGATCTCAATGTTCAAAAAGGGCGGCATTACGCCATCCCCGTGAAGGGGATGCACTTCAGGACTCCTTCCTTGGAGCTCAAGCTGTGCAACTTCTTTTACCCTTGTCAAATACAGCGATTTACTGCAGAACAGTTTATGGGAAGAGGTTTCTTGTCAGATGATTATGTTACGCTTGCGTTTACTTCGAACGCGCCGTATCAATACACGCTGAATGATACGAACAGATACCGTTTTGAAGATCAAACCCGCGAGCCAGTAATCATCGTGCCGGGGATTATGGGAACGAGGTTGAATAGGGTTTCGGATGGAATTGAGGTGTGGCCGAGGGGTGATTTGATGATCGCTATAGGACCCGATGTTTATTTAGATGAACTTAAATTAGCTTCAAGCGGGCAGCAAATTGCAAATAAAAAGATGAATCCTGCGGGAATTATTGAGCGAGAAAGCATTCCGGGACCCGATGCCGTGTTCTATGAAAATCTTATCAACAGCCTTATTCAAGATGGTTACGAGGTAAGCAGTACCCTTTTTGCAGTTCCTTATGACTGGCGTTTAGATATTCGTGATGAACTAGATAGATTGGATGAAAAAATTCAAGAAGCCATTTCAAATTCTCCGACAGGAAAGATTGATATTATTGCACATAGCCTGGGAGGTTTACTGATAAAGCAGTATCTGTTGCAGGCTACAAATACAGAATTTTTGAATAAGTTAATTCTTGCCGGTGTTCCCCAACTTGGTGCGCCTGGATCTTTTAAATTATTAAATTACGGCGACGATTTAGATCTCAAAAAATTTGGCCTTGGCCTCAACGAAGAAAGGGCGAAGGAAATCTCACAGAATATGCCGGCTGTTTATCAACTTCTCCCGAGCCGCCGCTACATCCAAGTCAACGGCGGCTATGTGAAAGATTTTAGGAGCGGGGGCGTGAAAATCTTAAATTATAACGAGGTGAATCAATTTATGACAAGCAGTTCTACTGATAGTCGGAACCCGGCCATTCTTAATTTAGCCGATGTTTTTCATCAAGCACTCGATACTCAAACAGTGAATGTTTCTCGTGTCTACAATATAGTCGGTTGCCGTAACTCAGAAACAATCGGCGAATTCCGTATCTATGACAAAGGCCATCGTGATATCACTATACTACAGGGAGACGGTACGGTGCCGCTGACGAGCGCAATGAATCTTGCCGATGGATTTACGAACTACTTCGTTCTCTATAACAAGACAAAAGCGGACCACACGGGTCTGATCAACGAGAGTGAGCCGATAACTTTAATTAAGAATATCATTAACGATCAACCAGACGAGCTGCCTTTTGGCATATCAACGTCTACTATCGATTGCTTCGAGGCTAAGGAGAAGCCGCCAGCCAACGAGACCACGATTATGTTCAGTACCCATAGTCCGGTAGAACTCCATGTCTACGATCCTCAAGGACGACATACTGGTCCGTTGCCCAATGGGGACATTGAGCTAGGTATTCCTCTAAGCAATTATAAGCGGATTGAGGGAAATAGCTTTGCGTTTGTGCCCGGCGGAGAAAATTATCGGACTGTGATTGACGCCATATCTGACGGTACATTTGATTTAAAGGTACGGACTTTTGATGGTAGCTCACTTCTTAATACTGTCACGTATCTAAATATACCTCTACAAAGCGAAAGCAGTGTTACTGAGCTTAATTTTATGGATATTGAAGGTAATCTAGATTTAAATTTAGACATAGAAGGAAATGGTATTGTAGATGAGTCTATTGAGCCGACGGCAATTTTAAATGCTGAAGAAAGCACTGACATCACGCCGCCAGAAATCATTATTCGCTCGCCAGAATCGCGAGATTACCTTCATTCAGAATTTCTGCCGCTTCGTATAGACATAACAGACCCAGGGTCAGGCGTTGCCTTTCGGACGGTAAAGTTTGATGATAGAATAATGAGTAGCACGGAGACAGTTGATCTTTTCTTTGAAAGACTTGGCGATCATAGAGTTAATATTGAAACTTCGGACCGCGCAGGAAACCCAAGCAACACCGAGGTGAAATTCCGAGTGATCGCTACTCTTGAGAGCACTATCGCTGACATCGAAAAAGCTTTTTCTCTTGGTTGGATCACTAATAAGGGCATTGAAGAGAGTCTAATTAAAAAATTAAATGCTATAATAAATTTGGGCGATTTATTAGAAGAAACCAAGGACAATTTGCTTGAGGCATTCCTACGTGAATTGGATGCTCAACGAGACAAACACGTCAATGAGCAAGCTTATAAACTATTAAGTGAGGATATTAACTGGTTTTTGAATAACTAGGCATGAAGAAATATCTTTTTGACGCAGGTGTAGGATTAATCCTAGGTTTTATTTATTTCTTTGGTTCAATATTTTTCGATGCGGCATTTATAGGGACTGATTTTTTTCTTACTGTGGAATTTGGTGGTACAAAGGGGTGGCTTTTACTTGGATTATTCACTATCATTCTTGGCATTGTTCCATTTTCAATTTACTTTTATTTACCAGTGTATGAGAAATTTCATTTGGCAAGGAATTTCAAGCTCTTCCTCTTGTCCTTTTTACTATTTTCAGTAGGTGTTTCTTTTGCCTATCTTTTATTCTTATTACTAGCTGTCATATCCATTTCTCAGTGGAGTGGACCATCGCTTTAGGATTTAATTGGTAACTATCCCTTAACAACAAGTGCGGCGGGGTTTTCTCCGCTTTGATGGGGAGGATATAGCACGACCTAATAGTTCGTGGAATTTGTCTTTATTAATTTTTATTGCTTCAACGTTCCGAGATAATAAGCAAGTGCAGTAGTAATTATAAACGCAATTGCCCCCCAGAATGGCCCAACTGCCTTAACGTATTCAATAATTAAACGCATATTCCATTTTTCTTCTTCGTTGCAGGAAAAAGGGTTTTTCCATTGCGGTTGGTCTGCGAACATTCTTCCTTTTCCATGTAAATAAAGTTTGCCCTCCTTTTCTTCTATGTAGCCAGAATCAATGCAGTTTTTAAGTGTTCGATGTGCTTCATCCACTACGTCTGGGTTTTTTTGCCTGACTTTATCTGCGCTAACCCTATCTCCATCAAGCCTTAATTCTTTATAGTATTTATGTGTATAAGCACCGATTAACTCCATCCTCTCAAGTCCATAGTCCTTACCCTTTGAACGTTCTACAATTATTTGATTTTCTAGCTCAACTCCTCTTAACCCTGTTGACTCTAACTCAACTCTAATATGATCTTTATTTCGAGACATTTCTCGGTCTCGAAACGCAAAACACATTTTCCACATGGGGTAAATGTCCTTCATATACCCAGTTATACCAAAAAAATTTCTACTTGTCACGTTAGAATAATTATCCTTTTTTGACTTCCCGCGGGGTTTACTTTAGAGTACCCTCAGTTTTGTTGAGAGGTTCTCTTTTTACGATTCAAGACAGAAGGAGAAACTACAATGCCGCTTTGGGTGTTGCTCGTGATTCTCGCGCTCGTGATCCTGGTAAAGATTGTGCCGATCCCTTTCGTGGATCGCAGTGCTACGACGCTCGTAATGCCCACCCTGAGATCGCAGGTGGCGCTCGCAAAGTCGCTTGCGAAAGTGATCGGTAAGCCGACGGCGACCCTCGACACGAAGCATGTACAGAGGTTTCTTTACAGAGACGGCACGAGCGTCGATTGGCTCGCAGAGCCGTCGGAATTCACCCCCATGTACAACGTAGTGGCACTCAAGACGATCGTCATTGGATTTTTCCGGTCGTTCTTCGTTTCTCCGCTTGAAGAGGCCACAAAGATCAGGATGCGACTTGAGTGGGAAGGACATCGGGTGCAGATCGTGGATCGGCCTGATCACGCATTCCCGCCTGGCTCGATCGTGCTGGTTCTCTCGGAGGTCTTCGTAGACCATCTGAGCAAGGAAAATCTCAACATATCAAGCCGCTACGGGGCGGCTATTCTCATCCGGAGGCATGCGTTTCGCGTCGGCGGTAAGCGTCCCAAGATCGGATCCCCTTTCTGAAGTTCAATGTTCGTTTCCCGGCGTGGGGTTAAAAGCTCTACGCCGGATTTTTTTTGGCTTGGAAGGGGTTCCAACTACCTAAATCATGAAAATCGGTTATAATAAAAGCGTTTCCATGATTGAAGACTTACGCAAAGAGCGGCTCGAAAAACTGAACAAACTCAAGGCGGCGAAGGTTGACCCCTATCCGCCGAGGACGAAGCGCACGCACACGATCGGCGAAGGGCGGGAGAAATTTGCCGCGCTTGCGAAGTCAAAGAAAAAGGTTTCACTTGCGGGACGCGTGACGAGCATCCGCGATCAGGGCGGGGTTGTGTTTTTGGATCTCAAAGACGAATCTGGACAGATTCAGGCGGTTTTGAACAAAAAAACACTTTTGGACTTCGAGCTTTTGAGGTCAGCGCTCGATAGGGGCGACTTTGTTTCCGTAAGCGGCCCGCTTTTCAAAACGAAAGCAGGACAGGAGAGCATCGAAGCGAAAGAAGTGCAGATTCTCGTAAAAACAATCCGACCCGTTCCGAACGAACGGTATGGCGTTGAGGATATCGAAACGCGGCTTCGCGAGCGGTATCTTGACCTCCTTGTGAATCCCGAGACCAAAGATATTTTCAGGAAAAAAGATATTTTTTGGAATAGCTTCAGAGAGTATTTAAAGAAGGAAGGATTTCTGGAGGTAGAGATGCCGGTTTTGGAGATTACGCCAGGGGGTGCCGAGGCAGAGCCCTTCAAAACGCACCACAATGCCTTGGACAGCAATTTCTATCTTCGGATTTCGCTCGAGTTGCCGCTCAAAAAACTTTTGGTTGGAGGATTCGAGAAAGTGTTTGAGATCGGGAGGATCTTCCGGAACGAAGGGATGGATAAAGAACACCTTCAGGACTACACCCAATTGGAATTTTACTGGGCCTATCACGATTACAACGAGATGATGGATCTTGTGGAGGGGATGTATAAACACGTGATTAAGAAAACGACGGGCGGGCTTACTACCGTCTACGGCAGCCATAAGATTGACTGGGGAAAGAAATGGGCACGACTCGATTTCGTGGAGGAGTTCAAAAAAGCGAACACGATTGATCCACTCTCGGCATCGCGCGATGAGCTTTTCCTCAAAGCAAAATCCCTCGGCCTCACGCCGGAAAAGCACCTGGGGCGCGGGCGGCTCATTGATTTGATCTACAAAAAGACCGTGCGGCAGAAGATCGCGGGGCCTGCGTTCCTCGTGAATCTCCCTGTTGAGATCTCGCCGCTCTCGAAGCGCTCGCCCACGAACCCAGGAATTGCAGAGAGATTCTTGATTGTTGCGGGCGGTACTGAACTTGGGAATGGCTTTTCGGAATTGAACGACCCGCTCGATCAGCGCGCGCGATTTGAAGAGCAGATGAAGCTCCGCGCGGCGGGGGACAAGGAAGCGCAGATGATGGACGAGGAATTTCTTACGGCCCTGGAATACGGTATGCCGCCCGCCGCGGGCTTCGGAATCTCCGAGCGGCTCTTCGCGGTGTTGCTCAACAAGCCAGTGCGGGAGACGGTGATTTTTCCGCTCATGAGGAAAAAGGATTTAGGATCTAGCCATTAGGATTTAGGTCGCCGGAATATTTTTATGCTAAATTCTAACTACTAATTACTAATGACTCGCAGAAAGAAGGTAATGATCTTCGGCGTCTTTGACGGCATTCACGACGGCCACAAAGAATTTTTGAAACAAGCGAAAAAACTGGGTGATTACCTTATTGCTGTTGTGGCTCGCGATCATGTAGTAGAGCATTTGAAAGGCGAACTTCCAAAAATCAATCTAGCGGAACGTTTCCAGCATCTTCGTGAAACTGACAATGTTGACGCCGTTATAGTGGGGGATTCAGAGCTTCGCAAGTGGGACGTCTTGGATATCCATCGTCCGCAAATTGTGGCTTTGGGCTATGATCAGGAAGCCATAAGAGAAGAATTAGAAAATTATTTTAAAGACAAGGACTGGCAGCCAACAATCAAGATGATGAAAGCCCACGAGGGCGGCAAGTTTCACACCGGTTTACTCAATAAATTTAAGAAAAATAAAAAGGCGTCATAGATTATTCATCTTTTGACGCCGTAATGCTCACGAGCGGCGTTTCAATAATTGAAGCGCCTTTAAGGCCTTTCATAATAATTCTGCAGACCTCTTCCTTATGCTCGTTGCAGGGCCAGACTGTGATTTTTGCCTTAAAGCCGTTCTTTCCATATTCCAACATCAGCTCTACGTCTCCGTCTCGGCCGCATTTGCATTTCACCTTATCCTCCTACGATGGAATTCCGATGACTTCAATGCTGCCGTTCTCGTGGTAGATAGCGTTAGGTAGGCTGTTTTTTTCCAGTTCCCCTTCCATCTCCTTTCTGATCTTTTGGAGATCCTCATCGCAGGACAGACAGCTGGTTTCATAAACTCCGGTGCCCACTCGCAGTTTGAGCCGCACGCTCCACACCGCTCGCGCGCCGCATTTTTTGCAGACCGGTATTGGTATTAGCCCCCCTCCCAGTATTCAATTTTTGATGTCGTCTAATTCTCTTATAACAGAAAAACTATCGGGTATCAACTTAGGCGGTAAGCCCAGTATGACAACTGCGATAGCGATTTTCTTCCCGAGAGATTGTTGCTTTTAAGTTCTTTCAAGGCGCTTTCGCGGAACTCGAATTCTATTTTCAGCGTAAACGGGAACAAGAAAATCGAGGGAAGCAATCGTAGTTGCTCTACTGGGTAAGCTCGGTCGCTGCCTCGCAAATCAATTTCGGCTCGCCGCCTCTCCACGACATCCGCCCTTGGATAATCACGGGCTTGTTTTCCTGCCAAAGTGTGGATGTTTTCGCAAGCGTATTGTTGAAAACAATAACCTCGAGCGGCTGTGGGGAAAAATCTTCAATTTGCGCAAAAATCATAGGATCGCCTTTCTTTGTGACTACCCGCTTAATTTTTGAAATAAGGCCCGCGATCCGGAGCGTGAGTCCATCGTTTTTCTCGAGCCGCGCTTCTTTGATCGGAGGGATCTGAAGTGTCTTGATCTTTTCGTTGTAGCGGTTCAAGGGGTGATCGGAAAGATAGAAGCCCAAGAGTTCTTTTTCCCACATAAGTTTGTCGTGCGCTCCCACCGCAGTTGCCGCTTTGAGCCTTAGCGCCGCGCCGACCCGCGCCTCTCCAAAAAGTGAATTATGGTTTTGCCCAATTCCCCTTTTGATGAGCGAATTGAATCGCAGGATCTCCTCGAGATTCTGAAGCGCCTGGTTCCTCTCTGTTCCGAGAGAATCGAGCGCTCCGCTCTTTATGAGGCTTTCAAGGGATTTCTTGTTCAAATCTTTGTGCTGGATGCGAGACAGAAGATCCCCGAGATTCTCAAACGGCCCTCGCGCGATTCGTTCTTCGATAATGGTGCGGGCAATCTGCTCGCCCACGTTTTTGATAGCAAGGAGGCCAAAGCGGATTTTCTTGCCCTCCGGAGTGAAATTCACGAAACTCCCGTTCACGTCCGGCGGAAGAATCTCTATATTCGCCTGCTTCGCCTCGTTTATGAGAAACGCGATGCGCTCGATGTCGTGGACCTCGGCGTTCAGCAAGCCCGCCATGAATTCCTCGGGGTAGTGCGCCTTGAGATAGGCGGTGCGGTAGCCGATCACGGCGTAACAGGCCGCGTGGCTGCGATTGAAACCGTACCGCGCGAACGGCTCGAACCAGGCCCAGATCTCTCGTGCGAGATGAGGGTCAATGTCATTCCGGATCATCCCTTGAATAAGCTTTTCCGATTGTTCCTGAAGAAGCGTTCTGATTTTCTTGCCGACGGCTTTTCGGAGCGTGTCGGCTTCGGAGAACGTGAATCCCGCGAGCTCTCGCGCGATTTCCATAAGCTGTTCCTGATAGACCGCGATACCGTAGGTTTTTTTCAAAATCGGCTCGAGCTTGGGGTGAAGATAGGTGATTTTCTCGTACCCGTGTTTTCGGGCGATATAGTGAGGCACCATTCCCGCGTCGAGGGTTCCTGGGCGATAGAGCGAGATCATCGCGATTACGTCTTCGAGATCGGTCGGCCGAAGGTCTTTAAGGTAGCGGCGCATCCCGCTCCCTTCAAGCTGGAAGACGCCGGTCGTGTCGCCACGCCGGAGGAGTTCAAACGTTTTTTTGTCGTCAAGCGGCAATTCTGAAATCTTTATTTCTTCCCCGCGCGTTTCCTTCACGAGCCGCGTTGTTTCCTCAATGATGGTGAGATTTTTGAGCCCAAGAAGGTCGATCTTAAGGAGTCCCAAGTCTTCGATACTGTGCATTTCAAACTGGGTGATAATGTTGTTTTTCGCCTGCGGGGCGAATTGAAGCGGAACGTAATTCACGAGCGGTTCCTTCGAGATCACCGTGCCGCACGCGTGGACCGAGGCATGCCTCGCGACTCCTTCAAGGTGCCTTGCGACATCGAGGAGTTTCTTGGCGTTCTCGTCATTTTCGTAAAGTTCGGTAAGTTCGGGAACTTTTTTTATCGATTCCTCGAGTTTCATGCTGAAAGGGATGAGTTTCGCGATTTGATCGCAAAAACCGTAGCTTAATCCCATCGCGCGGCCCGCGTCGCGAATCGCCGCCCGCGCCGCCATCGTCCCGAATGTGATAATCTGCGCCACGCGATCATCTCCGTATTTTTGAATAAGGTACGCCAAAACCTCGTCCCGTCGGGCATCCGCAAAATCGATGTCGATGTCGGGCATCTGAATACGGTCGGGATTCAGGAATCGCTCGAAGAGAAGATTGTACTTAAGAGGATCGATGTCGGTGATCCCCAGGACGTAAGAAATCAAACTTCCCGCAGCGGATCCTCTGCCGGGGCCAACAGCGATGCCGTGGCTCTTTGCCCATCCCACGAGATCTTGGACGATGAGGAAGTAGTCGGCGAAGCCGGTTTTCTCGATCACCGAAAGCTCATACTCAAGGCGCTCTTTTACCTCGGCAGTTTGTTTGTCTTTCGGAAAGCGCAAGGAAATCCTCTCATCGATAATTTTTCTCAGGTATTCGTTTGCGCTCATGCCTTCGGGCTTGGGGAAGTCCGGAAGGAGGATCCTCCCAAGTTCGAGCTCGATGTTCACCCGATCGGCGATTTTTACCGTATTCACGATCGCGTCGGGGCAATCTTTGAATTTCGCGATCATCTGCTCCGGCGAAGTGATCGAAAAGTCGTCGGCTTTCAAGGTGAGCCGGTCGTCGTCCGAGAGACGCGCGCCGGTTTGCACCGCAACCAGGATGTCGTGATATTCGTTGTCTTCGGGTTTCGTGTAGTGAATATCTTGCGTTGCGACAAGCGGGAGTCCGGTTTCGCGCGAGAGCGCGGTGATCCGCTCGCGCATCGTGATCGTCTCGGGAATGTTCGGATGGTCGCCGATCTCGAGGAAAAAGTTTCCTTCGCCGAAAATATCGCGATATTCGAGTGCGATGCGTTTCGCATCGTCGTAGCGATCGGCGAGAAGCGCGCGGCTCACCTCTCCGTTCAAGCACGCGGAGAGGCCGATGAGCCCCTCGTGATGTTCGCGGAGAATTTCCTTGTCAATGCGCGGCTTGTAGTAAAAACCTTCGAGGTGCGCCTTCGTCGTAAGCCTGATCAAGTTTTTCCAGCCGGCGTTGTTTTCGGCAAGAAGAATTAGGTGGTAGTAGCGCCCGCCCGATTCTTTGTCGAGCCTACTCTTCGGCGCGATGTACGCTTCGACACCAAGAATTGGCTTTACTCCGGCTTTTTTTGCCTTCTTGTAAAATTCCACGGCTCCGTAGAGAACGCCGTGGTCGGTCAAGGCAAGCGAATTCATCCCGAGTTCCTTCGTTCGGGCGATAAGGTCGTCAATTTTTGCGAGTCCGTCTAAAAGAGAATAATGCGAGTGAGTGTGAAGGTGAACAAACTTCTCCATGAGAGTAAAGGGGGCTTACTTCGCGAAGATCCTACCCGAAGAGGCGGATGCGATGCGTTTCGGCAAAATAACTTCGCTTTAATTATAAAGGAAGAGTTGTGCACACGGAAGGGGAATTTGACGAAAAATTGATTTTCTTTTCGAGTTTGATAGGATAATTCTACATTGGCCGGAGTAGCTCCGACGCGAAGATCGGGGCCCCGACAACGAAGTTCGTCGGGGTTGAGCGGCACCCGCCCGACTGAATGACTTCGGTCGTTCGGGCGGGGAGCAACGCTTTTGCGAAAGCCCCGTACCAATGGAGGATTTGTGAGTCTGACTTGCCGACGTAGCTCAGTGGTAGAGCAACTGTTTTGTAAACAGTAGGTCGTGGGTTCGAATCCCTCCGTCGGCTCATGGAG
>CAYHEU010000019.1:0-12377 GCA_964355785.1 uncultured Candidatus Saccharibacteria bacterium
GGACAGAGAGGAATTCTCGGGCACAACCGGCATCGCGCACACGCGCTGGGCAACGCACGGGGGCGTGACCGAAGCGAACGCGCATCCCCATCATGATTGCTCCTCACTCATCTGGCTCGCCCACAACGGTATCATAGAAAACTATAAAGAGCTCAAGGAAAATCTCTTGCAACACGGGCATCGTTTCATCTCCGAGACCGACACAGAGGTCGTGGCTCACGTGATCGAAGAAGTAAAAAAAGAAAATCCCGGCCGCACGCTCGGAGAAACCGTTCAGCGGGCGCTCCGGTCATTACAGGGAACATTTGGGCTTGTGGTAATCGACGCTACAGAGCCCGAAACGCTCGTCGCGGTGAGAAATTTCAGCCCTTTGGTGCTCGGCGTTGCAGAAGACGGCTACATTGTTGCCTCGGATCCCTCGGCGGTTCTCGCGCATACGCGGGAGGTGATTTACCTCAACGACGGTGAAATGGCGATGCTCACCCCTGTACGCCACCACATCACCAATTTTCAGAATCAGACCATTACGCGGGACCCTGAGACCATCGAGTGGACAATAGAAGCGGCACAAAAAGGCGACCATCCCCACTTCATGCACAAGGAGATTTTCGAACAGCCAGAGGCGCTCGAAAACTCCACCCGCGGCCGTCTTGTCCCCGAACGGGGACTTGCGAAACTTGGCGGCCTCGAAGAGGCAGAAGAAACTCTTCATAAAACTAAGCGGCTCATGATCACCGCGTGCGGCACGTCTTATTTCGCCGGATGCGTGGGGCGCTATATGCTCGAGGAATACGCCGGGATTACGACAAATGTCGAGCTTGCGTCCGAACTCCGATACCGCAAACCGCTCTTCAAGGAACACGATGCGCTCCTCGCAATTTCCCAGTCCGGGGAAACCGCAGACACCTTGGCGGCGCTCCGCGAGGCAAAGGAAAAAGGCGTGTTCTCGCTTGGTATCGTAAACGCTGTGGGCTCGACAATCGCACGCGAAACGGACGCTGGCGTTTATCAGCACGCGGGGCCGGAGATTGGCGTTGCTTCAACCAAGGCCTTTACCTCGCAAGTTACAATTCTCGCGCTCTTCACGCTCTTCTTCGGACGCGAACGCGAGATGTCGCTCACGATGGGAAAACGCATCGCTGAAGAGATCAGAAAACTTCCCGCACTTCTCCGAGAAACGCTCAAAGAAAGCGATCGCGTGAAGGAAGTCGCGGAGAAATACGGGCGCTACAACAATTTTCTCTATCTGGGGAGGAAATATAACTTCCCGGTGGCGCTCGAAGGCGCATTGAAAATCAAAGAAATCGCCTACGTGCATGCGGAGGGTTTGAGCGCCGGCGAGATGAAGCACGGGCCGATCGCGATGATCGATAAAAACTTTCCCTCTATTTTCATTGCACCCTCGGATTCGGTCTATGAGAAAACGCTCTCGAACATGGAGGAGGTCAAAGCCCGCGGCGGCCCAATTATCGCAATCGCGACCAAGGGAAACACCGAAATCGAGCACATTGCAGACGACGTGATCTATATTCCCAAAACACTTGAGATGCTCACGCCCATACTCTCCGTAATCCCGCTCCAGCTTTTTGCCTACTACATTGGCGTCGGCCGCGGCTACAACGTGGACAAGCCAAGAAATCTCGCGAAATCGGTAACGGTGGAGTAGCTCCGATTTTCAACTTTCGAGGACCGCGGTCCACCCACTCCTGCGGTGAGTGTCCGCTTCCTCTCGGCGTCAAAAGTCGCCCAAGGCGACACCAATCTTTTGACGCCTCCGAGAGCTCCTCGCAAATTGAAAATCTCCGCGCTGGAATGTTTGTGTTATTTGATCCTAAAAAACCGCCGCTTGCCGATTTTAAGGACATCGTTTACCGCAAGTGTGAGGGGTTCGCTGGGGCTGGTCTTCACTTCACCGTTTACCGCAAAGCCCCCTTGCGTAATAACCCGGCGAGCTTCGCTTTTGCTTTTTGTAACGCCACTTTTGATCACAACATCAACCGCAGAAACAGTTTTTTTCACGTCCACCGCAAGGAGCGGAATATCCTCCGGCATTTCTCTTTTCGAAAAGAGGGTGTCCCAATTTCTTTGCGCTTTCTCCGCCTCGCGTTTTCCACGAATTACTTCAACAACGGCGGTAGCGATTTCAAGTTTTGCATCCCGCGGATTTATTTGCGCTGAATCAATACCGCGTCGTAGGCCTTCAATGCGCTCCATAGGAAGACGCGTGCAGTACTCTGCAACAGCCAGCATAGAGTCGTCGTTAAGGGCCATAACCTTCCCAAAGATGTCTTGTGGTGAATCATCGAGGTTAATAAGCCCGCCCTCGCTTTTATTCATTAGTTTTTTGTCGGTTTTTGGGTTGACCAAGAGCGTGGTGGCGACGAAAAATTTCTCACCTTCTTTTGTTCTCGGCTTCGTTCCCTTCTTACTATGAGCTTTGCGTAGCGCACGGCCGATACTCATATTAAATGTTTGGTCGTTCCCGCCAACCTCTACGTCCACATCCAACACTACGCCGTCGTAGCCCTGCAAAAGAGGGTAGATGAATCCTAGAAGCCCTAAGCGATCTCCCTCTATGCGTTCTTTAAAACTTGGCCTGCCTAATAAATTCTGGACCGAGAAATACCCCAATAAATTCATAAATTTTTCGAAAGTCATTTTCTTGTACCACTCCGAGTTAAATCTAATTTGCGCTTGATTTTTTCCCGAAAGAGAAATAATGCATGAAACTTGCTCTTTAAATGTGCGCATATTTTTCTCAATCTGCTTTTCTGTCAGGCGTTCCCGTTCCGTCATCTTGTCTGTCGGATCGCCAATCCTTCCCGTGAAATCACCGATAAGGAAAATAACCTTATGTCCAAGATCTTGCATTCTCCGAAGCCAAAGAAGGTTGGTTAGGTGACCAAGATGAAGATGCTGGCCGGTAGCGTCTACGCCGAGATATATTTTCAGTTTTTTACCCGACCGAAGTGCCTTCTCAAATTCTTCACGAGAAGGAATGATATTTTCCACCGAGCGAGTCAATATTTCCTTTATTGCCAAGCTGTCGTCCATTAGAAGTATTTTAACACACCCCGCACCAATTTTACTCCACATCACACGCTTTTGTTCCCTATCATATTTTTTCCAAAATATTAATGGCGACGCGCTTCGCCCAAAAAGGGTTGTGCTATTCGCACACGCACGTCGCCCGTTATACAAAAGTAAAATTGGTGCGGGGTCAATTATTTATGACTAAATATTTTCAGCTGTTACTAAAAATATTTAGATAAATAAATGAAAAAGCCGCTTGGGTAGCGGCTTTCGTTAATTGTTCTGACCGCGAAAATTTTTGGTTTTTGAGAAGCTCTCGGATCCGCCACCCGGCGGAGAGATGCAGCCCCGCCTTGGCGGGGCGGTTCTCAAAAACCAAAAGTTGGAGCTACTTGTGATTCTTGAGTATCTCGTCTATAAGCCCGTATTCCTTCGCTTCTGCCGGCGTCATGTGAAAATCCCGATCGGTGTCTTTCTCGATTCGCGTGATCGACTGTCCTGTGTGTTTTGCGAGAATTTGGTTCAACTTATCCTTGATCTTCAGGATGTGTCGCGCGGTAATCTCGATCTCCACCGCCTGCCCCTCCACGCCGCCCATCACCTGATGGAGCAAAATCTCCGAGTTTGGAAGCGCAAACCGCTTGCCCTTTTTCCCCGCCGCAAGGAGCACCGCGCCCATGGAGGCCGCGATACCTACGCACATCGTAGCAACATCGGGCTTCACGTACTGCATCGTGTCATAGATCGCAAGACCGGCGGTAACGGATCCACCCGGAGTGTTCAGGTAGAGTTTGATGTCTTTTTTAGAATCCTCGTGTTCCAAAAAGAGCAGTTGCGCAATTATTGTATTCGCCACCGCATCGGTAATTACACCGCCCAAAAAGACGATGCGTTCTTTAAGAAGACGCGAATAGATATCGTACGCGCGCTCGCCGTATTGAGATTTTTCGATAACTGTTGGGATAAGGTTCATAGATAAATTTATTAACGTCTCTCGGTTGGATATATCGGGATTTCAACGGCTGTATGGCCCGAGCATGGACTTTCCTTGGTATCTCCATTAATTATTCTACCCATACAATTGAATATTATTTTCGTGTTCGCATCAACACAGTTTTGCCGAGGACCGGCTATGGAATCAGCATCACTACAAAGAACGGTGTCCGGAGTTCCCCCAAAAAGCACGTTAGCATAGCGGGCATCGGAACACTGGTCGCTTGCTTGTTGCCAATATACCATACGATTATCGATAAGAAAGAGCTTGTTCAGCTTACTTGCACAACCCGCAGTCTGAGCACGTTTCTGAAAGGCCTCTATATCAACACGAGGCGTTTTTTGAAATATGCCCCAATACCCTACCGCTACTACTGCAATCGCGGCCACGACTAAGATAATGATATTCGCAAATCCTTTTTGGTTCTCCATTTTATTCTTATTTTATCACAGGAACGGCACAAGCAAGAGCGCGATGATATTAATTATTTTAATTACCGGATTAATAGCGGGTCCGGCAGTATCTTTATAGGGGTCGCCGACCGTGTCTCCGGTAATCGCCGCTTTGTGGGCCTCCGAGCCCTTGCCGCCGTAGTGGCCTTCCTCAATATATTTCTTTGCATTGTCCCACGCGGCGCCGCCGGAGGTCATTGAGATCGCGACGAAAATTCCGGTAACGATTGAGCCGACAAGCAAACCGCCAAGCGCTTGAGGCCCCAACGTAAACGCCACAACAATAGGGATCACAACCGGCAGAAGCGCCGGCACGACCATTTCTTTAATGGCAGCCCTAGTTACAATGTCCACGCATTTCGCGTAATCCGGTTTCGCGGTGCCAGCCATAATTCCCGGAATTTCTTTAAACTGTCTCCGCACCTCTTTAACCACACTTCCTGCGGCTTTCCCAACCGCCCTCATAGAAATGGAGGCGAAGAGATAGGGAATCATGCCACCCAGAAGAAGGCCGACTATAATTTTTGGATCACTTAAGTTGAAACTCAGAGAAATATCTCCTCCGTCAATGGCATAATAATGACTACTAAGATCTTTAATATAAGAGGCGAAAAGTACGACTGACGCAAGTCCCGCCGAACCGATCGCGTATCCTTTGGTAACCGCTTTTGTAGTATTCCCCACCGCATCAAGCGGATCCGTAACGTCACGCACCGAATCCGGAAGTCCTGCCATTTCGGCGATGCCGCCGGCATTATCCGTTATTGGGCCGTAAGCGTCTATCGCAACCACAATTCCCGCCATTGAAAGCATGCTCATTGTGGCAAGCGCGATGCCATAAAGTCCACTAATGCTATAAGCAGCCAAAATCCCGGCAACGATAACTATGACTGGTAGAGCAGTTGACTCCATTCCAACCGAAAGGCCGGTAATAATGTTCGTGCCGTGCCCAGTTTCAGATGCGCTCGCGATGGATTTTACGGGACGGAATTTTTTTGAAGTGTAGTATTCGGTGATGAGAACGATAAGACCAGTAACTAAAATACCTATCAGCATTGGCATAAAGAGAGACCAAAAATCTAATAATTGACATTCAGGAGTTGCGCCGACAAACCCTACGCTCGTCTGACAGAGACCTCCTGTTCCTATAGTCGTTGTCGACGACGCCACAAACCAAAACCCAATAAGCGATAAAATACTTGCTACAATTAAACCTTTATACAGTGCGCCCATTATTGACCGTTTCTTGCCCAAACGGACGAAGAAGGTTCCAATAACCGAAGCAATAATAGCAACACCGCCCATCATGAGCGGCAAGAGCACAGCCGCCTCCGAATTCGGAAACGTTAAGCTTCCCAAGATCATCGCGGCAATCGCGGTGACCGCGTAGGTTTCAAAAAGATCCGCGGCCATTCCGGCGCAGTCGCCGACGTTGTCGCCGACGTTGTCGGCAATCACTGCGGGGTTTCGAGGATCGTCCTCGGGGATCCCCGCTTCAATTTTGCCGACCAAGTCCGCCCCGACATCCGCGCCTTTCGTAAAAATTCCTCCGCCGAGCCGCGCAAAAACCGAAATTAAACTGCCGCCGAATCCCAAACCAATGAGCGCAACAACATCTTTCGTGATGGCGTAGAAAACTGAAACGGAAAGAAGCGCGAGGCCCACCACCAAGAGCCCCGTAACCGATCCGCCTTCAAATGCAACCGCAAGCGCTTTCTTAAGTCCGTGCTTCGCGGCTTCCGCGGTCTTTACGTTCGCGCGCACCGATACGTTCATCCCCACATACCCGGCAATGCCCGAGGCGACCGCGCCCACGATAAACGCCGCCATCGTAGTCGCGTTAATGAAAACGCCTATTAAAATCGCGACGACAACCGCAACAACACCAATGGTTTTATACTGCCGGTTCAGATACGCTTTTGCACCCGTGCGAATCGCAAGAGCGATCTCCTCCATCCGTGCGTCTCCAGAGGGATATTTTGAAATTTTCCACGTGAGCCACGCAGCCGCAAGTATCCCGATCAAACTTGAAACTATTGAGAATGTAATTGCCGACATGTTATTAATAATTTCCGGACTCTAATATCCAGTTTCCGAACTTAATCCGTGGGCTTCGCCTCTTCGGGCGCAGTTTCTGGGGAAGTCTCCTCTGTTATCGTTTCTCCTTCTTCGTCAGGCGCCACCTTGCCCACGCCCGGAGCGACTGCAACACCTCCTTCCTGCACTTCTTCCGGACGGGTTTGCGAGCGCACGTCAATCTTCCAGCCGGTGAGCTTTGCGGCCAGTCGTACGTTCTGTCCTCCCTTTCCAATCGCCAAACTCAACTGATCATCCGGCAAATATACTCTTGCCTCGCGCCGCTCGAGCGCCTCAACCGCTTTTACTTTTGCGGGAGAAAGTGCGTTTGAAATAAACTTTTCCGGGTCCTCCGCCCATTCAATAATATCGATTTTTTCTTGCCCCAGCTCGTTATTTACCGCCATCACCCGTGTTCCGCGCTGGCCGACGCAGGCACCCACGGGGTCGATGCCTTGGACTTTTGAGGCGACCGCGATTTTAGTTCGACTCCCGGGTTCCCGCGCGATCGCTTTTACTTCACAGGTGCCCTCCGCAAGCTCCGGGACCTCCATTTCAAAAAGTTTTGTCACAAATCGCGGGTGAGATCTCGAAAGGATAATGCCGGGAAGGCGCGTATCCTCTTGAACTGCGAGCACAAGGAATCGAAGCCGCTCGCCCGGCCGGTAATGTTCTCCGGGAACTGATTCGTTCGCAAACATTACCCCAACCGTGCGGCCAAGATCAATGTATACATGTCCGCGCTCAAACCGCTGGACCACACCGCTTGTGATCTGTCCCTCCTTGTCCCGCCACTCCTGAAGAATTGAGTCGCGCTCCGATTCCCGGAGTTTTTGCAAAATAACTTGTTTCGCGGCTTGCGCGGCAATTCTCCCGAAACTCTCCTGCGTCTCGAGAGGAAACGTAAGTTCTTCTCCGAGAACCACGTCCGGTTTCGTATTCTTCGCTTCCTCAATCATAATGTGACGTTCTGGATTGTAGCGAGGAAGGAGTGTCCCCTCTGCGGGCACTGTTTCTCTTTGTGTCATTTCGTTCTCTTCGTCTTCAACAAATCTGACCGCGGTTTCGTCCACGACGGTCTTCACTTGCCAGAATTTCAACTTACCGGTCTTCAAATCCAGTTTTGCCTTCACGATTTCTCCGCGCTGGCCGTATTCCTTTTTATACGCAGCTGCAATCGAGGACTCAATCGCCTCGAGCACTTTTTCCGGTTCAAGTCCTTTCTCGTCCGCAACTTGATTTAATGCTTTTCCTAAATCTTTAAGATCCATGGTTCTAAAAAATCCGCTCATTTGAGCGGATTGTCACTACCAAGTGATTATCTCGCGAAAACTCATTGGTGTCAATAGCCTAATGTCAAACATTTTCATAGTGCGTAATTGCACAATTTTCCCCTTTTATCTTCATTGTGCCGCGGGGAACCGTGATCGCCAGAACGTCAATTCGCCATCCGCTTTCTTCATTAATAAGACGAGGGTTCTTTGCGACAAATCCCGCGCACACCGTTCTAAGCTTTCTCAGCTTCGCGGCGGTCATATTATCTTCCGGCTGAAGCGAATTTTCCCCTTCCCCTTCCCGCAAGGTTTTTACCTCAAAAAACACGAGTGTTCTATCCGGGGCTCTCCCGATAATGTCTATTTCTCCCCAAGGTTTGCGGTAGTTTCTTTGCAAGATCCGGTACCCCCTCTTTTTCAAGAATCGACAGGCAAGATCTTCGCCGAACCTACCCAAACTATTCTTGACAATACCATTCTTCATACAAGATGTTGTTCCACAGCGGAACATATGATATGCTTGTGAGTGCGACAAACATCGTCACTAAAAAAGTTATTTTAGCAAGATAATAAAGAATCATGATCTCCTATGATTATATACGTGGTTTGGTGGAGGGCGAAGGCACGTTTACATTCTCTACTAACCGTGCAGCTCGGAGGAAGATTCCCGCATTTGCAATAAAAATGCATCATCGTGATAAAAAATTATTAGAAGAAATACGAAATACATTGCGACTAAAGAACAAAATCTACATATATAACCATCAAAGAAACGATGGATCCGTTAGAGCACCTCAAGCAATGTTAATCGTGAGAGAGCTTGATCAACTCAAGGATATCATTATTCCTTTTTTCTATAAAAAACTATTCGGCAATAAGGCCAAGCAATTTAATGAGTGGATTGAAAAAATCTGGAGAGACCCCGATGTCCCACACTCCTACAAAATAATCTACAAGTATCATGAATGGGGGAGATATGACAACGACCATAGATTCGACTCGAATTGAACAATGTTTAGCGATTTACAAAAAATTTTTAAGAATATAGGTTTTATCGCATTATCGAATAACCCCATAAAACCTACATATGTAGGTTTTATCGAATTATCGGATTTATTAAGTTTTTTAAATTGATAAACAATTCTGTTTATCAGAATCCGGCAAAAACACTTTTGCCGGATTATTTGCCGCATTTTGCCGAGTTATTGCCGGAATCAGAACATTGAGATATAACTAAATTCTTTGTATTAAATTTTTTCTTGCGGGAGTGTTTTCGGATGAAAAATATGGGAATCTCTCCCAAATAAAATTTGAGGATGTATTCCGCAGAAAAATCTGATTCTTTGACTTAGGCATTCCTCGCGGCTACGATTGTAATAATGCTTACAAAAGAAAAAGTTCAAAAATATAAAGATCAGCTCCAAAAAGAAAAGGAAAAGCTTCTTGCGGAGGTGAAAACCGATGAGTCAATGCTCGACTTCGGAAACGACATTGATTCCGGAGACGAGGAAGCAGACGAAACGGAAGAAAAGGGGAATAAACTCGCCGTGGAACAGGTACTCAAAAAATGCGTCGCGGAAATCGATCTTGCGCTCGAAAGAATAAAACGAGGAACTTACGGCGCGTGCGAAATGTGCGGCGGAGAAATCTCGGAGAACGTTCTCGATGCCGCTCCGGAATCACGGCTCTGCGAAAACTGCAAAAAGAAAAACAATCATTCATAAATTAAAAACCACAACAGCAGAAGGCCATGAAAGAAAAAATCTCGTTTCAAGACCGCTTGCTCTATGCAACGACCATCGCGCTCATTATCTCAAATATTGCGACGCTTGTATTGGCGTTCACCTTTGCGAAGGCGCTTTCAAGAAATATCGATGCGACACTCAGATTAAACAAAGCGGAGGCGGGGCCGACGCAGTCAATACCGTTGCGTAAACGAACAATAGAGGGGGGATATGACGCTAGCGATCTTGGCCTTGGGCGCGATACTTGCACGTTTACGGGTAGAGGCGGCAGCGGTTGTGATACTGGCTATGCACAGTGTACGGGGAATTGCTCTTCGCAATTTCCTCAGGGAAGCGGTGATGCGATTACCTGCAATTCTTGTTGCGAATACTGGTGGCATAATTGCTTAGCAGGAGGGTCGGGGCAGCCATATTGAATAGGATGATCGCTGTGACGATTGTCAATAAACAAGTCGGATAAGTAGCGTACCAATAAGTAGGACGTTGGAGGAATAGAATATGCTCAAAAATCTCGCGAAGGTTTACTCAGCCGAACTTGAAGGCATAAATGCGCGGAAGATAGAAGTGGAGGTTGATCTGAATGTCGGCCTCCATGCTTTTAATATTGTGGGGCTTGCCGACAAGGCCCTGAACGAAGCGAAAGAACGCGTAAATTCCGCGCTCAAAAACTCCGGCACAAAACCGCCGAACAGAGAAAATAGAAAAATTACGATAAACCTCGCGCCCGCGGACGTGAAGAAGACCGGCTCGCAATACGATCTCGCGATCGCCTTGGGCTATCTCCTTGCAACGAAACAAATCAAGGAGTTCGATTCGCGCGATAAAATGTTTGTAGGGGAGCTCGCGCTCGACGGGCGGCTCCGCCCGATAAGCGGCGCCCTGAACATCGCACAGACGGCAGCGGAAGAAAACTTTAAGTATCTCTTTCTTCCGTCCCAGAACGCAAACGAAGCAGCGGTCGTGTCCGCCAAAGGTGGATCCGCCTCCGGCGGAAAAAACCTCAAAGTAATCCCTCTCGAAAACTTAGAAGAGGCGATTGATGTTTTAGAGGAAAGAAAAATCGCGGAACCAGCGATTTTTAATGCTCCGGAATTCGAAGAAGTTTCCGCGCCCGACTTCTCCGAAATTAAAAGCCAGGAAAATGCGAAGCGCGCGATGACGATCGCGGCCGCAGGCGGGCACAACCTTCTTATGATCGGGCCGCCGGGAGTGGGAAAGAGTTTACTCGCGCAAGCGCTCGTAGGAATCCTCCCTGCGCTTACCCTGGACGAAGCAATTGAGGTTACAAAAATATGGAGTGCGGCGGGGCTCTCGCCGAATGGGCTCGTTGCGCAGCGGCCTTTCCGTTCGCCGCATCACACCGCTTCCGTCGTTGCGATCGTAGGCGGCAGCACAAGCCCGCGACCGGGCGAAATCAGCCTGGCGCACCGCGGAATCCTTTTCCTCGACGAACTTCCCGAGTTCCCGAAGAATGTTCTCGAGGCGCTCCGCCAGCCGATCGAGTCGGGGCTGGTCCATATTGCCCGCGCGAAAGGCACGGTCGCATTCCCTGCAAAATTCAGCCTCGTTGCGGCAATGAATCCTTGCCCATGCGGATTCCACGGCGACCCGGAGAAAGAGTGTCGCTGTACTGCATACGAAGTGCTGCGGTATCAAAAGAAAATTTCTGGGCCGCTCCTCGATCGAATCGATCTCCAAATCAGAGTTCCTCGGATAAAAATCGCCGAATTACGCAAGAAAAAAGGCGAGGAAACCGAAAGTAAGCATATAAAAAAACATATTGAGCACGCGCGAGAAATTCAGGCGGAACGCTTTTCCGCCAAAGGCGGATCCCTGCCCGTCCGGCAGGCGGGCGCCTCGGGCGGAAAAAAAATGATGACAAACTCAGAAATGAGCTCGAAGCAAGCGGAGGGTATTCACATGGAGAGCTCGGCGGAAGAATTTTTGAGGATGCTCGATAAATCCCGCCTCTCTCCTCGCGGCTATTATCGCTTGCTCAAGGTTGCGCGCACGATCGCGGATCTTGAAGAGAAAGAAAAAGTTTCCGCAGAACATCTTGCCGAAGCATTCAGCTATCGCTTAAAAGAAGAGGTGTAACAAAAAAATCCCCGCCGGGGATTTTTTTCTTTAGAGTATCGCGTGAATCAGCCCGCGAACGGATTTCTCGCGCCGACCACTTCGAAGTGAAGGTGGCAACCCGTGGGCCCGTGGACGTTCCCTGTGTTCCCCATCTCACCCAATCCTTCGCCTTGCTTCACGTAATCGCCAATACCGACCGTCACTTTCCCGAGGTGGGCGTAGCGCGTTTTCGCGCCGTTCGGGTGTTCTACGAGAACAAATCCGCCGTAGCCGCTGTTCCATCCGTCTTCGCTCCCGTCAACCACGAGGCCTTCCGCCGCAGCCGCGACCGGAGTGCCGCACACGTTCGCGATATCTACCGCATTGTAGTTATGGAGGCGTCCCCAGTTGAACCCTTGGGCTGGGCGTAGGAAATAGCCCGAGAGATCGGGGAGTGCCGCGATCTGGACGCTGTAACTCTGGTTCGGTTTTGCGCCGGGGACGACGAGCGAAATCCCCGCCTGGAGACCTCCAAAGTCCACCGTCTTGTTAAACTCCTGAATTCTGCTTGACCGGACGCCGAAAAGCGCGGAAATGGACTCGAGACTTTCTCCCTCCTTCACTTAGGAGTGCTGCCTGTGCGCGCGGAGATCCAGACGGCGCGACAGACCAGATGGGATGCCGCCACGACGCGCGGGCTGACCTTGCTGGAGACCAAGCCCGACCAGCGTCACCATCTGCGCAT
>CAYHEU010000020.1:0-12164 GCA_964355785.1 uncultured Candidatus Saccharibacteria bacterium
ATGTGTATGTGGTCATAAACCGCACGCCGCTTATCGATAAAGTTTCCGCGCGCTACTCAATATCGGAAACCGTAGACCACCCAAGTGAACTTCAGCATACGCGGATCAAGGCGGCACTTATCGACGTCGGCATAGAAAAGAATATTGAAATAGGTTCATTCGCAAGTTTGCCGGCAAAAACGGGGCTGGGTTCATCTTCTAGTTTCTCAGTCGCCCTTGTGAGGGCGCTCCATGTATATCAAGGGAAAAAACTTGATGCGCAAAGCGCCGCGGAGGCGGCAAGTCGGCTCGAGATTGAACTCTTAGGAGAGCCGATCGGGAAACAAGATCAATATGCCGCGTCGTTCGGGGGGTTTAATATCTTTCAATTCAATCCGGATGGGACAGTAAAAGTAGAGCCGGTGCTTTTGGGCTATAAGAAGAAACTCGCATTTCAGGATTGCCTGCTTGTGTTCTACACCGGCATTACGCGCCCGGCATCAAGCGTACTTACCGAGCAAAAATCGAATATCGACAAAAAATTTGAAACACTCAAAGAAATGGCGGATTCTGTGCCTGAGTTTGCAACGCGTCTCCTTCAGGCCGATTTCAAAGGACTTGGGGAAATGCTTCATACCGGATGGCTCAAAAAGAAAAGTTTGGCCTCAAACGTCTCAAGTTCAGTAATCGATAAGTTATACGAGGCGGGGATGCAGGAAGGCGCGTGGGGAGGAAAAGTGCTGGGCGCTGGAGGCGGGGGATGTATTATGTTCCTTGCGTCGCCAGAAAAGAGAGCGGCAATCCGCCATGCGGTGGAAAATGTCGCAAAAATCGAAAGTCTCCAAGATTTTCGTGAGCTTCCGATCAAGTTTGTGCAATCAGGTGCAGAAGTCCTTTTTAACGGCGATTATCACAATCGCTTATTTGTGTAAATTACTATGGAAGAATACATTGACGCATTTTCGCTAAAAACGCAGACGGCGCTTAAAAATCTTCCTAAAAAGGAAATTGCAAAAGCGCTGAATATCTTACAAGCCGTTTATGAACGCGATGGACGGATCTATGTGTTTGGGAACGGGGGCTCTATGGCGATCGCGACGCATTGGGTAAGCGATTTCAATAAGACGGTTTTCAGTCGCCATTTGGAGAAGCACAGCCGGCGCTTTCAGGCAATTCGGCTACCTTCAACCGAATCCGAGATCACCGCGTGGGCGAACGATGTCGGTTTTGATATGGTATTTGCCGGGCCGCTCCAAAATTATCTTCAGGACTCGGATGTTATCATCGCAATTTCAAGTTCCGGCAACTCACCGAATATTATTAAAGCCGTAGAACTTGCGAAGAGCCGTCATGTCCCGGTGATCGGATTCTCCGGTTTTGACACGCAGAACAAATTAAACCTGCTCGCGGATGCGAAGGTCCATATTGCGACGGAGAAAGGCGAGTATGAAGTGGTGGAGAGCGTTCACGGCACGATCATGCATCTTATGACTAAATATTTTAAGGATTACTTCGACCACCTTGTGGAAAAATCTCAAAATTGACATCTCAAATCGCAAAACTTAAAACTGCCACCTCAAATCTAAAAACTCAGCAGGCTCTTTACGGGGAATAATTTCTATGAAACATGCAGTGTTTCTCGATCGAGACGGGACGATAAACAGAGAAGTTGACGTTTTGCGGCGCGTTTCGCAACTCAAGATTTTGCCCGGTGTAGCAAGGGCGATTCGCCGCATTAACAAGCTCGGATTTTTGACGATTGTGGTTACGAACCAGCCGGTTGTGGCGCGCGGGTGGCTCACTGAAAAAGGCGTGGAGAGAATCAACAATATTCTTATAAAGCGCCTTGCGCGGGCCGGCGCGAAAATCGATGCGATTTACTACTGCCCGCACCACCCGAATGCGAACCTCAAAAAATATCGAAAGAATTGTTCGTGCCGGAAGCCGAAACCGGGAATGATTTTGAAAGCGATGAAAAGATTTGGTATCTCCCGCAAAGGAAGCTTTATGGTGGGCGACTACGTATGGGATATTATGGCGGGCAAAGCCGCGGGGCTCAAAACAATTCTCATAAAATCAAGCATGCGTAGCGTGGATCCGAAGTATGCGCACGTGAAACCGGATTTTGTGGCGAGGGATTTGGGCGAAGCGGTGAAGATTATTAGGCGTTATGGGCAATAAACTTACCCAAGCAATAATACTTTCCGCAGGACTTGGAACCCGGCTCCGCGAAATCACGGGCGGCGCCGTTCCCAAGGTAATGGTGCCGCTTTTGGGAAAACCAATCTTAGGGTGGCATATTGAGCGACTGAAACGCCACGGCATTACGGAGTTTTTTATCAACCTTTTTCATTTGCCAAAACAAATCCAAGAATATTTCGGGGATGGTTTCAAATGGGGGGTGAACATCCACTATTGCCTCGAAGAGCCGGAAATTCGCGGGACCGCGGGCGGGATAAAAGATTTTGAGGGAAAACTCAAGGGAAATTTCTTTGTGATTTACGGCGATGTCTATAACGAAATTGATTATGCGAAAATGGAGGCGGCTTTTGCGGCGCATGAAGGCGTAATTGCGATCACGACTATTGGGGAGAATGATCATCCATGGGATTCTGATCTTGTAGAGGTCGCTGACGATGGAAAGTTTATAAAAATCCATCCAAAACCGCACAAAGAGCTCCCGCCCGAGTATAAAGCGATGCGCGCAGCGGTGTTTATTTTCAACGAAAAAATACTCTCGTATATTCCAGAGAAGAAATATTATGAAATTGACCACCAATTGCTTCCCGACGCAATGGCGAAGGGCAAAATTGTGTATGGCTATGAGGCGAGCAAAAACGAATTCATCAAGGACATCGGCACGTCGGAGCGGTATAAAGAAGTCCAAGAGTATTTAACGAAAAAATTATAATTTTATGGCAAATCTGAAAGTTACCGTACTTCTTGCAACGTGGAATCGCGCGCACCTTGTCGGGCGTGCGATTCAGAGCATTGTGGAACAGAGTTTCCGCGATTGGGAAATCGTGATTGCCGATGACGGCTCGACCGACAACACTCCCGCGGTCGTGGACGAGTGGCGGAAAAAAGAGCCGCGCATAATCTATATGCGAAGTGAAGTAAACCAAGGAATTTCCAAAAATTACAATCGTGGCTTGCGGCTCGCGAGAGGGGAATATGTCGCGATGATTGACGACGACGATCCATGGTGCGATCCTGAGAAGCTCAAAAAACAAATCGTATTTTTGGATGCGAACAAGGAATATATCGGTTGCGGTGGCGGTGTGATCGTGGTTGATCCCAAAGGAAAAGAACTGTATCGCTATTTGAAACCCCTCGCCGACTATGAGATCAGGAAATACATGCTTTTCTCAAACCCGATGGCGAATTCGACTGCAATCTTCCGCCGCGAGGCGGGGGAGAAAGTGGGGTGGTATGACGAAACCACGCGCTACGCGGGAGATCGGGATTTTTGGCTGAAGATGGGGATTCACGGAAAACTCTGTAATTTCCCCGAATATTTTTCGTATTACACAATGGGAGATGCGAACACCTCAATTGCGAAGATCAAGCCGCACCTCACGGCATCGCTTATGATTATGAAGCGCTACAAAGGAAAATATCCGAACTACTACCCCGCGCTTGCCTTGAATCTACTCCAATACTGGTATGCGTTTCTTCCCGCCTCTATAAGGAAGTTGATTCACCGCTCACTCGCGCGGCTGAAGCGGCGGGTCGTAAAATAGATTTTATTTCCCGGAGAAGCGGTTCCTTAAGGATCACGAGAAGCAGAACGTAGATAAGGGTTGATGCCGCGGTCACGAGCATCACGTTTTTCGTTATTGCGAAGAGAAGCCATGCCGTGAGCGCCATGCCGAGGGAGGCGGCGCTTATTTTCTTGATGTGAGGCAAAATTTTGAATGGGTTTAGCGCCACCGTTTTCCGCCAGAGATAAAAATTGCTTATGATTTGGGAAATGAGGGTAGCAACCGCAGCGCCGCCGATGCCAAAGGGCGGGATAAGGATCAAATCGAAAACGATATTCGCGATCGTGCCAATCCCTACATAGGTCACGAGAACCCTCTCGCGATCATAGGCGAAGATAGTGTTGCTCAAGATCGCGGTCGGGAGGTTTGAGAGCAGCGTGACAAGAAGAATTTGGAACGAAAGAGTTGCGGGAAGGTACTCGTTTCCAAAAAAGAGTTTTATGATTTCTTCGCCGAGTATGATTCCGCCAAGCGCGATTGGGAGTGCAAGCAGGAATCCCGCAGTAATCATTCGTTCCAAGAGTTTTCGAAGCTGCTCGCTATTTTTTTGAACAAGGCGCGACATCGCCGGGAAGGCGCCGATTGCGATAATCACGGGAAGGATATAGAAAAATTGAATCGGGCGCTGGGCGGCGGAGTAGAAACCGACTTCCTCGATAGAGCGGAGAAAGCCGAGAATGATGATGTCTACGTTGATCATAAGGCTCCCCGCTATTCCGGAGATGCCCAAGGGCCACGCGGAGCTTATAATCGGGCGGATAAGCTTTGCGGAAAATTTTGATAAAAGATTCCTGAAGTTCTTTCGAAAGGCGAAGAATGTGGCAACCATCCCCGCTCCGGTTCCGACGGCATAGGCGAGTGTAAACGACGTGACAGTCGGCGAGGCAAGGAGGAAGATGAAGCCGAATAGAACGATCACAACGTTCGTAAAAAGGTAGAGACCGGCTTCCCGCTCCATTTTTTCCATCGCTCGGCTCAAGGCAAAACCGAACTCCCTCATTGCGTCGAATATTAAAATGAGCGCGAAAAGCGGCATCAGGCGTTTTGCTTCTCCTATCGCGGAAAGTCGGGGGCCCGCGAGGACTACCACGAGAGCTCCGAGGGCGAGAAGGGCGGCTTTGATGAAAAAGGAGGTCGAGAGTATTTTTGACTTATGCTCCGGATCCGCGACCCTCGCCGTTTCTTTGGTAAGCGTGGGGCTTATGCCTAAATCGGTAAAAATAGTGAGGAGCCCGACAAGGCTGATGGCGTAGGAAAAAACCCCCCACCCCGCAGCGCCCAAGACGCGGGCTGCGTAGATAATAATCACAGCTCGGAGGAGCCGGCCGCCGATGTTTGAAACCGTAAGCCAAAAAGTGTTTTTGACAACGGTCTGCCGGACGGTTTGGTTCGTAAAGAGAATGGACTTTATTTTCCGGAACATTCGTTATATGTTATATAGTGTAACTCAATGAATCAGAAAGACACCAGAAAGAAGAAAGTTGTCGTTGCAGTATCGGGCGGATTCGATCCGATTCATGTGGGGCACGTCCGCCTGTTTCAAGAAGCGAGAAAACTCGGAGATGAGCTTGTGGTGATATTGAATAACGACAATTGGCTCATGAAAAAGAAGGGAGTCGTGTTTATGCCTGACCACGAGAGAAAAGAAATCATCGAAGCCCTTGCTCCCGTTGATCGCGTGGTGCTTACGAGTCACTCGGAAGACCCGGGCGATATGAGTGTGTGCGGAGAACTCAAGACGCTAAAGCCCCATGTTTTCGCAAACGGAGGGGATCGGTTGAATCACAACACCCCGGAGGTGGACATATGCAAGGAAATCGGCTGCGAAATGCTTTTTAACGTGGGGCAAGGAGGGAAAGTCCAGTCAAGCTCGTGGCTTCTCGCCGACTATTTCAAAAAGGCGGCAAAATCCCCCGAAACAGAGGATTACCATAAGAGAAACACTAAAAAGTAAGCGCGGTTTTTCTTATTCCTTCCCGTATGTTCATTCTCGGTTCCCACCCGAGGATTTTTTTTGCCAGTTGTGGATTCAAAGAAATATGGTTCACCTCTCCCGGGCGGAAGGGCGCGTAGCGTGCTCCCCCCGCGTAATCTAAGCTTTTTGCAATTTCGTCAAAAATTTTCTGGTCGGAAGTCTGCTTTCCTGTCCCAATGTTCACCGCGATATCTTTGCCTCGCGTAAGTCCTAAAACGTTTGCGCGGACAACGTCGCCCACGTATACATAATCCCTCGTTTTCGAGCCGTCGCCGAAAATCGTCGGCCGCTCCCCGTGCTTCATAAGGCCGCTGAAGATCGCAACCACGCCCGCTTCCCCTTTCGCATTCTGACGGGGGCCGTAGACGTTGCTGTAGCGCAGCAAGAGGTATGTAAATCCGTTCTCTTTTGCGTGAAATGTAATTGCGCGCTCCGCGAGGTATTTCGAGAGGCCATAGGGAGAGAGCGGCTCTATTGCCGTCTTTTCGTCCGCGGGGATTTTAGCGGGATCGCCGTAGAGCGCCCCGCCGGTCGAGGCGTAAATGAATTTTTTTGATTTCGTTCTGACCTCTCCGAACGCAAGGAGGAGGTTTGTCGTCCCAAGGAAATTCGTTCGATAGGTTAGAAGAGGATCTCTCGTTGACTCGACGACGCTCACAAGCGCGGCATGGTGATTCACGATCTGCGGCCGCTCCTTTTTGAATATCGCGCGCAGCGCCGCAAGATTCTTAATATCAGCCTTATGGAACCTTGCTTTCGGATTCAGATTTTTCCTCGAGCCGCTCGAGAGGTTGTCGATTATCGCGACGCGATGGCCGGCCTTAAGATACGCATCAACGATATGAGAACCTATGAAACCGGCGCCGCCAGTGACAATAATTTTCACCCCGCTAACATTCCCACGATGGCAATTCGTTCTTTAACATCGTAGGATATTATGTTTTGCGAACCTTTATGATTTTTCACTGTTTTAGGATGTATAGCGTTGTTGAATTGCGTTAAAGCAATCGCGGGAATGTTACGGGGTTCATTTTTGATTTATAAATAAAGTTCTCAGTGTTTTAAAGATAATCGTGATATCGAGAATGAGTGATCGGTTCTTCAGGTAGTAGATGTCGTACTGGAGTTTCTCGTGCGCGTCCTCTCTTGATGCACCGTAACGGAAATTCACCTGCGCCCATCCGGTTACCCCTGGTTTTACAAAATGGCGCGTTTCATAGAAGGGGATTTCCTTCTCTAATATTGTAACGAATTCCGGTCGTTCCGGCCTCGGTCCCACAAACGAGAGCTCTCCCTTTAGAATATTCATCAATTGGGGGAGTTCATCGAGGTGGGTGTAGCGGAGAAATCGGCCGACCGCAGTGATACGAGGATCGCTCAAGGTTGCTGTCCACTGCGGTCCGTTCTTTTCCGTGCATGACTGCATCGTGCGGAATTTGTAATGCCTGTACGCTTTTCCAAAGCGGCCTATCCGCATTTGGGTGCACACGGCGGGCCCGGGCGAATTGAGCGTGATAAGGAGCGCAATTATCGCCTCAAGCGGCAAGAGAATGATTTGGAGGAGCAATGCAAAGATGAATTCCAAGCCACGCTTTAGGTCGTCGTAGAATTTTCTCTGCCCGATATGGTTTTCAAGGAACCAGTCCTCGCCGACTTCGGCGATGGGGATTTTTCTGAAAACGACCTCATAGAAGCTAGGAAGATCTCTCACTTCAACGCCAAGCGTGAGAAGCTCGTAGAAAATTCTCGCAAGTTCGATATCGGATTTCATGGCGCGGGAGATAACAACCATGTTTATGCCGTGTTCCTTGAGAAGCGCGTGGAGATTTTTGATATGCGGATCGGAAAGTCCGCCTTTGAGCCACACCTTTATCTCGTACCCATGCTGCGGATTGTCCTTGAGATTCGCATAAATTTCTTCCGCAATTTTTCCCTCGCCGAGCACAAGAACCCTGTTTAACCCCTGTCTGAAGCTTGCGCGTACGTTGAAGGTTCGCCGCCACCAGATCTCGATAATGCTGAAGACCGCGATGAAGACGAAAAGATTTCTCTTGGGAGTGATCCCGAAAGCAGGGACAAGATAGAAGATTGCGATAGTGAGGAGTGCGTTTACACCGAGCGTGAGCGCGAGCGTCTTTATGAAATCAAGGTTGTTTCTGAGCCGCGAGAGTTCGTAGAGCCCTGCGATGTAGAAAACGATCACCCAAAACGGGAAAATTATGGAGAACGGAAAGAGATGATAATCAAGAAATTGGCCGTAAAAATTTCCACCGTATCTTACGGCGAGCGTAACGAGGAGAGAGAGATAGAGCGCGATCACGTCGCCTAAGAGAAGAAAAATTATTTTTGTTCTGTTCTCGAGTTTCATTTTTGTCCGCGGGCGTTCCACGTTTCTAATCATTCAGTACGTAGAGGGGGTTCACGATGAGAAGATAAATATTTGCGATCACGAACACGAGCGTCCAGCTCCACAGCGCAACCATCCCATAACCGAGAAAAATCCCTCCGAGCGCGAAGACGCAAAGAAGGGTTCCCGTCGCGTTTATATATATTTTTCGCCGGAGGAGACGTTTATGAGAAGGAAACTCCACGGTTGTAGAGAGGAGTATATACTTTATCGTTGAAACTTTAAAGAGGAGTATCGCGAGAGCCACAAAAATCAATGCGTTTGCGAAAGAAAGCGCAAGCAGAAGGTAGAGGACCACGAGAATGCCGTCCGCAATTTTTTGTGATCTATCCCCCGGCCGAGTTATCGCGCCGAAACAGCGAATGGAAAAATACGTGTTTACGACAAGAGTTCCGTAGAAAATAAGAAGGGGAACTGCGCTCGTCAAGTTAGGCGCCGAGACGAGCGCTCCAAGAACTCCAAAAATTAAGAACACGGTTCCTCCAAGACGAGCTTGTCCTTCTGCGTAGCGTATCGTATGAATTTTTTCTTCTCGCAGATCACTCATTGTTCTCGCCGCACATCCTTGTACGCGCGGGTGAACGGTTTGTGAAAAAGTACTCCCCAGATGTAGTTAAGCGCGTACACCGCGAAAGTTCTTATGATGCCCTCTTCGATAAGCCGCCGCCCGGAAGTCCAGATATAAAAATCCATCTTGAAAAGCACTTTGCCGAATTTGTGGAGGCGCCATGCGATATTCGTATCCTCTCCGTAAAAAGCGATTGAGGTGTCAAAGCCGCCCATCTTGAGAAGTGCGTCTTTTTTTGCCACAAAATTTCCTCCGAGCACCATGTACCCGACAAAAAAGTATGTGGTGGGGGCGAAAAGCCGCCACGAGAGCGCAGCGAAAAATTTCTTGAAACCGTGAAGATCGTAGTAATAGTAGGGTCCGCTCAAACACACAAGATCTTTGCGTTCCGTAAATTCGCGCCGAATCGCCTCAAACCAACCCCTGTGTACGCGCGTGTCCGCATCGAGGTAGGCGAGGAGTTCACTCCTCGCTTCAAGAAGCCCTCGCTCACGTGCCTTTGTGAGGCCCTTATCCGGTTCGTAGACGACTCGGACGCCGGGAAATGCCCGGGCTACCTCCGCCGTGCGGTCGGTTGAGGCGTTGTCTACCACAATGACCTCGAAAAGATCGTCCGTTTTATACGCAAAGATACTCTCGAGGCACTTTCCGAGGAATTTCTCTTCGTTGTGAGCGGGGATAATGATGCTGATTTTCATTTTCTTCTATGCGTTTCGATGATTTCCCTGTACGTTTTCTCCCATTCCGTTGCGACCGCATGGGGCGAAAAACGTGAGCTTTGTGCGAGCGCTTCTCTGCCAAGAATCTTGAGCTTTGCGGAGTTTTTGAGGAGTGCTTCGAGCGCCTTGCTGAATACTTCCGGGTCGTCGGGGTCCACGAGAGAACCGACCCCCTCGGTTATAAGTTCTGCGAGCCCCCCTGCCTTGACCGCAAGAGAGGGAATTCCACTTGCCATCGCCTGCATTACCGTAAGAGGCTGGACTTCCGAGGTGCTCGCGGTCACGAAGAGGTTGGCGAGATTGTAGATCTCGTTTAGTTTCTCTTTTGAGATAGTCCCGAGGAATTTCACGTGCTCCGTGATGTCCAGGTTCTTTGCGAGCCTGCGAAGATCTCCCTCGCTTCTTCCGTGTCCGGCGATCGCGAGACGGAGGCGGGGGATTTTTTTTACGGTCCGTGCGAGCGCATGAAAAAGAATGTCGACTTTTTTCTCCGGAGCGAGACGTCCCGCATATACTATGAGCGGTTGGGCAAGTTTCCACACATGCGCGAGCTTCTTCCGCTCCGATGCCAAAAGCGGTCTGAAAACCTCGTTCTCTATGGGGTTTGAAATAATCCTGGTTTTTCCGACGAACCCGACCCTCCGCATATCGTCGATCACAGATGACGCGGGTGCGGTTGTAAGATCGCACTTGCCGTAATACCAGTTCACGTATCGAGGGACGAGGTCGAGAAACCACTTCGCTTTAATGGGGCTGTATCTCAAAAATTCTTTGATGACAGTGTGGTTGGTGCCGACAACGGGTTTTCCGAGGATCTTTCCGGAGAAAAGTGCTTCAAGGCCCGTGCCGAAAAAAAGTTGGCTGTGGATGATGTCGGGATCGAACATTTTTATCTGAATGGATCGGAATCCCACGGGAATTACGAAACGGCCTTGTCCAGTCCCTATTCTAAAAGGGAGAGACCAGAATCGCGTGATGCCCACTCTTTCTCCGAGCTGAATTTCCTTCGGTTTGGCGATGCCCACCTTCCGGTAGTTCGCACGAGAGTATCGTGGGACGTAGAAGCGTACCCTGTGTCCATGGCTCCCCAGCTCTTTTGCAAGGGTGATGATTGAATCGCTAACGCCGCCGAGTTCCGGATAAAAATTGTCGGAGAAAATTGCGATTCTCATTGCCGAGGGATCATTTTTGAAAAAATCCTGATCGTGAAGAAATTTTCTGTCCAATCTTCTTGTAGAGATAGTATGCCGCTGTCGTGAGAAGTATGAGCGAGAGGAACGCGTAGAAAATGTTGTCCATAGAGCGGTTCACGGCGTCGAATGCCTGTCCGAAGTAGAAGCCGAGTGCGGTGAAAAAGAGCGCGCGCGGGACGATGACGAGCGTGACCACAGCCAAGAATTTCTTGAAATTAAGACGGATCGCTCCCGCGGCAATCAGCGCAAGCGTGGGGAGTACGGGCAAGAATTTCGCAACCACAAGACCTTTCACCGAATGTTTCTTGAGATACTCCTCGATTTTTAAGATCCGTTCTCCGGTGAGACCGATAAAGTGGCCATACTTGTGGGCGATCGCGTGTCCCCCCCAGTAGCCGATTGCGTAGTAAAGTATGTCGGCAAGGAAATCTCCGAGGAAAGAAAGCGTGAGTATGATGAATACATTGAAATGTCCGAGCGCTGAGGCAAAGGCGGCCGCAGAGGTGACAATCGGCCCCTCAATAATCATCGCAAGAAGAATAAGGAGGTATCCCTGATCCAAGACCCACTCGAATGCCCCGGAGAAGCTTGCGAGATCCATAGCTTTTATTTTACTATAGTGTAGAAATTGCGCGTATAAGGCCCCGCACGCAACGCACACACCACGTTTTCTTATGAGATATCTCGTTCGATGGCATAAAAATTTCTGGACGGCAGAGAATCGCCAGTCGCTCTACGTAGGGTTCCTTCTTTTTTTCTTTGCGGTGTTCATTCAGTTTGGAACTGGACGCTATGCTGCGAAGAGCACAACGAATTTTGTAGGGGATCTCTTTTTAGACAACCTCCCTGTTTATGAACTGGATTTCCTGATTATCGAGGGATCGGCGTTTTTTGTGCTGCTCGTTGCAGCGCTTTTCGTCATAAAACCGCACTATCTCCTCTTCGGGCTTAAGGCGTTTGCGTTTCTCATCGTGACCCGCGCATTGTTCATCACCCTCACGCATCTCGGTATTTACCCAGAGCAGATATCGTTCGACGACAACGGTATTGTAGACCGCGTGTACCGTCTTTTTGACCTCGGCGGCGATTTCTTTTTTTCCGGGCACACCGCGTTCCCGTTTCTCGCCGCGCTCGTTTTTTGGCCGCAGAAATTCTTAAGATATCTCTTTTTTGGGCTCTCCGCGTTTTTCGGGACGGTGGTACTCTTTGCCCACGTGCACTACTCGATCGACGTATTCGCTGCCCCCTTTATCACCTACGGTATATTTAAAATGACGCAGAAACTCTTCGCGCGGGACTTTCTCCTTACCCAACGGGGTTGACCCCGCACCGGAGATTGATGCGGTGCAGAAGATGAGATACATCGGTGACGGGGAGCCACAACAGAAATGCTCCCGCGCGGCTATGAGGCCGACCTGCCCGCCGCCCAAGGCTTTTGCAGGCGGGGCGAGCATGGTGCCGAGCACATAAAGTTATTATGTGCTCGGCGAGCGAGGTCGAATCGTTAGCGAAAGTCCTCGCGGGGGACGTGAGCGGTAGCGGGAGCATTTCTGTTATGG
>CAYHEU010000021.1:0-12162 GCA_964355785.1 uncultured Candidatus Saccharibacteria bacterium
GGTCGGGATTATCAGTATAAAGGCCAACGGGTCCTTTGCGCTCACCTTCGACAAAAAGAGCGATCGAAGAATTCGCGTTCAGAATCTCGGTTGGGCCACAAATGTTCTTCACGATGCGCTCTTGAGCGAGTGGTCCCTCTCTCCGCGCGTCGCGCGCGCAGTTTATTTCAAATATCTTGATGGCGATGTTTCTCCCTTGGTGGGAAGATATCTGGAAAAGCTTTTTAGACCGAGAATCCTGAATTTCTTCTCTTCGACCGCAAAATCTGGCTTCAGAGGACGCTTTTTCGTAGACACGTCGGAGCGATTGCCCTTCCCCCTGCCTTACCGGAGGAGGGGCATTACGTTTGAGCTTCTTCCCGTCAAAGAATTGGCTCGTAAAAGCGGTTTTGAGATCGATACTTCAAGATGGCCGCTCGAAAGCGGAGAGATTTTCTCTTGTCTCGCGCCCTTCTTTGAATATTATTATGATAAAGGCGATAATGTCATAAATCACTGGCTTAAGAGGCGACTCCATTGGCTCGGAGCTCGACCCGTGTAATACGAAACTATGGCAAAGATTTTTATCGGCAAAGATGAAGAGGTAACGTCGGTAGTTGAACAAATCATTACCGCCAAAGACGGCGAGATGGTGCTTGTGATCCCGAAGAATTCCGTGCTCCGGGAATCCATCAGAAATTTTCACCTCATTAAGCGCGAAGCCGATGCGGCGAAAAAGCGCGTACTTATAGAATCGGTGGATGAAGAAATTCTCGCGCTTTCCCGCGCGAGCAACCTTCGCGCCGCACACTCCCTCTTCAAACAGGAGGAATTTCGCCGTTCATTTTCCGATATTGTGCCCGGCGGCGACTATAAAGGGAGTTTAGAATTGAAATCGAAAAAGGCGGGAAGGGGAAAAAGCGTCCGATCAAAAAAAGAGGAGCAGATTGGGGGTGAAGATAGGATTTCGGTGAAGATTGCGGTCGACGAGATGCTACCCGGAGAACCGGCAAGAAAAACTCCGCCGAGAGCGGAGTATGTCCCCGCGGGCATCCCTCGGCGCGGCCCCCTTGATCATTTCTCTTTTCGCCCTCTTATTGTTTTTGGGGGGTTCGTTGTTCTTTTCGTCATCGGAGCGTGGGCGTTCGGCCGTCTTTTCCTTAAGGCGGAACTCGTGGTTACCTTCAGGAAAACGCCGTGGGAGTACGAAGGGAATTTTCTCGCCGACAAGAACGCGAGCAAGACCAATGCAGAACAAAACCTTCTTCCTGCCCAGCTATTCTTGGAATCGAAGAATCTCGTTCAGCTTTTCCCCGCGAGCGGCCGCGCAAACGTTTCCGAAAAAGCGAAGGGGCGAATTACAATCTACAACGAATATAGCTCCGATCCCCAGCCACTTGTTGCCACGACGCGTTTTGTAACGCCGGATGGAAAAATCTTCCGACTCGACGCGGCGGCGGTCGTTCCCGGTGCGCAGGTGAAGGATGGAAAAATCACGCCCTCAAGCATCGACGTTGCGGTTACCGCAGACAAGGCGGGTGCGGACTACAATATCGGGCCGGTCCCGCGCCTCTCAATCCCTGGTTTCAAAGATTCTCCAAAATACGATGGATTTTATGGGTCTCTAAAAGAAGCGGCGAAAGGAGGATTTGTGGGCGAAAAAGCGGTAGCGACCGACAAAGACGTGAAAGAAGCGCAGGCGAAAACTGAAGAAATGCTCAAATCTTCACTTCGCGCCTCGTCACTTTCAAAACTTCCAAACGGCTTTAAAATTTTTGACGAAGCATCGGAAGTAAAAGTCACAAAGCTCACCGCGAACAAAACCACCGACGAGAAAGGCAATTTTTCTGTATTTGCCGAAGGGGAGCTGCGCGTGCTTGGTTTTCGCGAACCGGATTTGAAGGTTGCACTTCTTACTTTGAGCAATGCCGCCTACGAGGGCGGCGAATTCGACGTACTCCAAACAACCTATTCGAATATCTCCCCTGACCTTGACAAAGGGAGGCTTAACTTTAAAGTCGCGGCGACCGCTTCTTTAAAACCTCGATTCGAAGAAGAGGGATTTAAAAATTCAGTTTTAGGACGCACGGTTAAAGAGGCGAGGAGTATCGTAGGAGGTCTCAGAGATTTTGAAAGTGGAAAGATTTCCCTATGGCCTTCATGGGCTTTTTGGGCCGGACGATTACCCTCAAATCCGCAGAAAATAACATTAGTGGTTCAATAGCATGCTTCTTGTTTCCATTTGACACCTATGGTTATTTACACTATACTCGTGTGGTTGGCGATATGGTTTCTCAAAGTACCTTTTCTTGCAGGAGAGCAGAATACCGTCTAGAATGAGAAACGCTGTTTTTATGGTTGAAGAAGAAAAAGGCGAAATTTTAGCGCTGGTTCTTTTTTTGGAGTAGGGCATATGGAGAGCCAAGAAAAAACCGCGAACGAACGGGAGGAGGGAATTGTGGAAGAATCTTTGCCGGCGCTCACGTTCAGGGTTCGTCTTCAGAAAGATAACCAGGAGGTGCTTGCGCATCTTGCCGGCAAGATGAAGTTGCACTACATCAGGGTGCTCCCTGGTGATCGAGTGCTTGTAGAGCTGGGACCGGACAGGCGCCGCGGGAGGATAGTGAGACGGCTCTAACGGCAATTCTCGGATTCTAATGACAAAGCGGAAATTTACGCGAAGGTATTTTTTTTGAATTTATGAAAGTGCGTTCATCAATAAAGAAAATTTGTCAGCACTGCAAGGTGGTAAAGCGGAGCGGCAAACTTTACGTTGTTTGCAAAAATCCGAAGCACAAACAGCGCCAAGGATAATCGAGACCCATGCGTATAGTTGGAGTAAACATCCCCGATAATAAACGAATAGAAATTGCGCTCACCTATATCTACGGCGTTGGGCGATCGATGAGCCGTAAGATTTTGGCTACGGCAAAAATCGATTTGGACAAGAAAGCGCAGGAACTCAAGGCGGATGAGGTTAACAAAATCCAAACCATTCTTGAGAAAAACTATCACGTTGAAGGGGAACTTCGACAGATAGTGCGGCGGAATATCCAGCGTCTCAAAGATCTTCAAGTGTACCGCGGTATGCGCCATATGCGGCGGTTGCCGGTGCGCGGCCAGCGCACAAAAACGAATTCTCGAACCGTCCGCGGGAATGTCAGAAAAACCGCGGGAAGCGGCAAAAGAAAGGTGGAACTCAAATAAATTCAAACTTTAAAAATTAAAATCCAAAATGACAGTGCAAAGTTTTAAAATTAGAGTTTGCAATTTTGCATTTTGAGATTTACATTTTACATTTTCTATCATGGGTAAGAAAAAAGTAGCAGAGCAAAAACCAGAGCTTTTAGCTGAAAATAAGGAGAAGAGGGTTCCTTCGGCGCCGGCTGCTTCGAAGAAGCTCAAAAAAATCCAGACCGGCAGAATTTACATTAAGGCATCTTATAATAATACAGTGGTGAGCGTTACCGATTCGCAAGGAAATCTCATTACCTGGGCCTCGGCCGGCTCACTGGGTTTCTCCGGTCCCAAAAAAGCCACCCCCTTTGCGTCTTCGAAGGTTATTGCTACAATTTTTGAACGCATCAAGAACACGGGTCCGAATGATGTTGACATAATGGTAAGCGGCGTGGGAAGCGGACGGGATTCCGCCATTCGCTCCCTCATCAACCAGGGGTTTAACATACTTTCGATAAAAGACGTAACTCCTGTGCCGCATAACGGGCCGCGGCCGCCAAAAGTGAGGAGGGTGTAGATAGTCGTTAGAATTTAACCAAGAGAACTTAAGTAGAAAAATAAAAAATGCTTAGTCAAAATAATTACTACCGGCTAACCACTAAATCTTAATATCTAAACAATGATTGGTCCGAAAGAAAAAAAAGAACGATCGCTCGGTGAGCGCCTCTATCTCAAGGCGGAGCGTTGCAATTCTCCAAAATGCGCGGTGGTCAGGAAACCATCGCGCCCCGGCGTGCACGGCAAGACCTCCCGCCGCCGCGCGATCTCCGAGTTCGGCCGCCAACTTCACGAGAAGCAGAAATTCAAGGTAAGCTATGGCGTTGATGAGCGCGGTCTCAGAAAGATTTTCGAGGCATCGGAGAAAAGATCGGGATCGACAACGGCGGGAATCGTGGAACTCCTGGAGCGGCGCCTGGATAACGTTGTGTTTCGTCTCGGTTTCGGCGGCTCGCGGTCGCTTACGCGCCAGCTCATCGTCCACGGGCATATCACGGTGAATTCGCGGCGGGTGCGCTCTCCGGGATTTCTTGTAAAGGTTGGGGATGTGATTGCTGCTCGATCTGAATCGAAAACAAAATCCGCGTTTAAAGAGCTCCACGAGTCCTTGAAGAAATACGATCCGCCCGCATGGCTTCTGCTTGATAAAGAGAAGCTCGAGGGGAAGGTTCTTTCTCTCCCCACTGATTCCCAGGTTCCTTTTGACGCAAACTTATTGGTCGAATCCTTCTCAAAGTAGAAGCGAAATTTAAAAAGCTATAACAAAATGGAATACACGCATTTAAGCAAAACAGTAAACATAAAAACGATCTCCGAGACCAGCAAGTCGGGAGTTTTTGAGATCGAGGGACTCTTTGCCGGTTACGGGCTTACGGTTGGAAATGCAATACGGAGAGCCCTTCTCTCATCGCTTCCCGGCGCAGCCGTTACCCAGGTGAAAGTCAAAAATGTCGCTCACGAATTTTCGGTGCTCCCGGGCGTCAAAGAAGACATAGTAGAACTCACGATGAATTTCAAAAAGCTTAAATTTAGGATGCACACCGACGAGCCGAAAGTACTGCTTCTTAAAACGAAGGGAGAAAAGGTGGTAACCGGGGGGGATGTCAAGCCGGACTCCGACGTTGAAATAGTGAACCCCGATGCCGTACTTGCAACTCTTACCGCGAAGAACGCCGAACTAGAAATCGAAATTACCGTGGAGCGGGGACTGGGATACTCTGCGGTCGAGAGCCGCAAAGGGGAAAAGCTTGCAATCGGGGTAATCGCGATCGACGCATATTTCTCGCCGGTGCTTAAGGTGAATTATACCGCTCAAAACATGCGCGTCGGCGAGCGCACCGACTACGACAGATTGCGGCTCGAGATTGAAACCGACGGCACAATTAGCCCTTCTTCCGCGCTCCACAAAGCCGCAGTTATTCTCCGCGACCACTTCGATAAGGTTGTGGCGGTTGAGGTTCGGGAGTTCGAAACAAAGGAGGTCTCGGCCGAAGAAGGGACAAAGAAGAAGAGCCGCGCAAAAAAGCAGGCGTAATATGAGGCATTTAAAGAAAGGGAAAAAATTTCACCGTCTCACCGGTCCGCGGCGGGCGTTCCTCCGGAATCTCACCAAGGATCTTATTCGGCATGGTCGTATTGAAACCACGGAAACGAGGGCGAAAGCAATTCGTCCGATCGTAGAGCGGATGATTACTTTCGCGAAGCGCGAAAATTTGACGAGCCGCCGCGTGCTTATATCGAGACTTCAGGACAAAGCGGTAGTGAAGAAACTTATTGAAGATGTTGCTCCGCGGTATAGGGAGCGGCACGGGGGGTATGTGAGAATTGTGAAGTCCGGAAAAAATAGGAAGAGAGACGGCGCTCGCGTCGCGGTAATTGAATTCGTATAACACCCACATGGCCGACCATCATCTTGACGCAAAAAATAAGCGGTTGGGGCGAATTGCCTCCGAGATCGCCGTGATTCTTCAGGGGAAGAAAAGCCCGGATTACGAGCCCCGCCTCCCCGGGAGCGACAAGGTTTTTCTCAAGAACTTCAGAGATATCATGCTTACGGGAAATAAATTCAGCGAGAAGCGGTATTATCGCCACACCGGTTATATGGGCCATTTGAAAGTCGAGCGATTCGAAGAGGCGTTCGAGAAAGATCCGAAACGTGTTATTAGGGAGGTTGTGCGGCATATGCTCCCGAAGAACTTTTTGAACAAGCGCAGGATCAAGAACCTCGTATTTATTGACGAGAAATAGCCATGAAGAAACAAGAGAAGAAAATTGTGAATCCCGGAGGAGGGAAATACCTGGAGGGCATAGGCCGCAGAAAAACCGCAGTCGCACGAGTAAGGATTGTGGACGGCAAGGGGAATATTCTCGTTAACCAAAGATCCCTTAAAGATTACTTCCCAACTTCTCGGTTTCAGGACTTTGTTACTGCTCCGCTTCGGGTGCTTAACGTAAAAGAGAAACACGATGTAAGCGTAACGGTGAAGGGCGGAGGCCCTTCTGCTCAAGCGGGCGCAGTCCGTCATGGCTTGGGACGTGCGCTTGCGGCAGCATACCCTGAGTCCAAAAAACAGCTTCGTCAGTTCGGGTTCCTCACACGAGATCCGAGAATGGTGGAGCGCAAAAAATACGGCCTGAAGAAAGCGCGCCGTGCACCGCAATGGGCGAAACGATAACTTGTATCGTTTTTGGCGAACCGGCGTCAAGCCGCTCCTGCGACGGCTTGCGCCTGCATCTCGGAATAAAAATTTTGCTTCGCAAAAACCAAGCTTTTTGTTCCTGCGATAGCTTCGCCAAAAACAATACTGCGCATTAGTGGAAATAAAACGTGGAGAAAGAAGCAAAACTAATCGGAAAATCGCCTCGCGATTCGTGATCAGAACTTCGGGAAAGACGGAACGAGTCCTCCTTGTGCTTCTCCTCGTGATAGGAGTGGCGCATTATGCGGGGCTTATCAATCGTTGGTATTGGAGTGTTTTCTGGTACGACATACCCCTCCACATTTTGGGAGGGCTGTGGATCGGCCTTCTTTTTTTCTATCTCTTCGAAGCCAGATTCCGGTTCCTCTCTCTGGGGCGCACGCTTAAAGATTATATTTTTCTTTTTTTCCTTGTGCTCGGATTCGTCTCCTTCTTCGGCATCCTTTGGGAATTCTTTGAATACTTTGGGGATGTTTTTTTCGTCAAGAAGGGGTATGCGGCGATCCTTCAAGAGGGAATTGCAGACACCCTGGGAGATTTTCTAAACGATCTTCTCGGGGGGTTTCTTGCATTAAACGTCAGATTTTTCTCGAAAAACGATCATCGCTAATCTCTCTTGCGTTCTTCTCCTGTGGTATAATACAAAAGATCCCATTCAGATTCCGGGTCAAGTAATTGACATAGGGAGGGCGACAGTACCCCGGCCCGTGGGTCGGAGTTGAGCCCACCCACCTGGCTCTTCGCCGGGATTATCTGAGTGGGGTCGCTAAAACGCCGTTCCTTTTGGGAAGGACGTTTTTTGTTTTATTCCCCCAATCACGATTATTCTTTATAACCCACCCGCGTTCCCAAACACCCCAAGAAACACCGCGAATGTGTTGAGAAGGCTATTGAGCGCCACATAAATCCCACTCAGGTTGTTCGGTGCGGACGGGGGAGTGGTATCGGGTGCTCCGCCCAAGAACTCATCTGCTCCGATATCCCAGGCAGAGCCGCTCATTCCCTGGTTGTCGGCGTAGGAAGGAAGGCTATGCGCCGCAGCAAGGGTATTGTTGATATCTGTGATTCTTCCTGAGGGAATCCCCGTGGAGGTCCCCGCGTCAATCGCGGGGGAGCCTGCGGCAAGGTGGAAATTATTTCCTGCCGCTGAAACAAAGAGTGGATCGGCGCAGATATTCCCTTGCCCGGCACTGCCTATGCCGGCACAGGAATAATTATTACCACGCAAGTTCATCAGGCGGGTGTCGGCAGAAGTGTAGGCTGATTTCACAAGATTATTGGTGAAGATATTGGAAATTTGGGTTGCGGGCCAGTTTACGAGCTGTAGTGCGCTGTCCGAGCTGAAAATGTTGTTGCGGATCGTGTTGTTGAGGACAAGGGAATCGGTCATGCCTCCCCATAGATTAAGTTGAAGTACGCGCGCCTTGGGGTTCGCGATGGTGTTGTTGTATATCTGGATGTTGTTTATACCTTCTGTGCAATCGGGGATACCGATGATTTCAAGTGTGCCATTACTGCCGTCGTCAAAAGTAGGCGTGTTAATGAAAAGGTTATTGTAGACGGAAATATGATCGAGGTAGGGCCCGACACAACCCATAATAATTCCACTTCCGGGAATATCTTGAAAGACATTATTGTAGATTGAGGTGCCACGGTGAGCATTTTCAAAACTGAATCCATCCGCATGCCCGAAACTGCCTCCCCAATGGTACACACGGCCGAAGTAATTATTATAAATCTTTGTGCCGGTGTAGTCGGCGGGGTGCGGGAGAGAAGAAGAGAGATTGCCCATGATAACGTTCGTCGGAGACGAGGCCGGCGCTTTCTCGACTCCAATGACAGCGGCGTCACCTGCACCAAATAAAACATTGCCGGTGAAGGTAAGTACGAGCGGATTACCCGAGATATTGGGGTCGGTATGCAGATGTTCGCTTGCAGAGTAGGCAAATACATTATTACTGATGGTAATGTTGGTGGTATCGTAGGCACTGTTATTGCCGCCGGTTACAACAATGTTGTAGTCAGGCCCGCCATAATGTGAGCTATAAAAAACACGATTGTCGTCAAAAACAATATTATTCGTATTTCCATGCTCATTGTATATGGCCATTCCGCCGTCCTTCGCGTGGTTGCGGAAATTGAAACCCCGAATGGTAACATACGTGGTATCATCGGCGGAAAAACCGCCACCCGCGTTATAGTTGGTTACATCAACCGGATAGGAACCGACTGGTACAGATGTTCCCCATCGGACGAATAAACGACCGTCCCCTGGTGTTCCGCCTTCATTTCGGGAGTCGATCTCGGGGGTAAAGCCGGAACAGGACTCGCTTGAAGGACATTCGGTGCTATCGGCGCATTTTCTCCACGTGGTTACGCTACACACCTTGCCGTTATACTCGGCATGCGCGTTTGTCATATCGGACAGACTGCCGACGCGGTAAGTCGGCGTGCCATCGGCCTTGCCGGCGAAGAAACCAACATACCCCGAACCAATCGTGTGCCACACATCGGTACAGTAAGAAACCGGTACGTTGCCGCATGGAGAAGCACATATGCTTCCTGAGACCGTGCAACGTGTCCACGTTGCGTTAGGATAGAGACCATCAATGAGGACAGTCTCCGGGGCGGTGGGGTAATTGTACGGCTGAATGATGATCGGATTTCCGCTGGATCCATGTTTACCCTGAAGTCTGTAGTCGCCCGTGGTGGGGTTATTGTAGTACCGCCCGTCAAATGTCCCGTGTGCTCCGCGGATATTTAAAATATCTCCTGGTCCAGAAAGGAGGTCAATCCCCTCGGGGATCATTTTTTTCGGCCCATTTGCTCCGCAGGCTATAGTTGTTCCATTTCCGGAACTTGAGCAGGCACCGTCCACATAGTAGGTCGCCGCAGACGTCGAGGATGCATGGAAAAGAAAGAGAAACCCGACTATTGCAGAAAGAAGAAGAAACCTTCTCATTTCCTTATTATAACCCACTCGCACCGCACTTCTCAAAAAAAGTTTTGTTTTAGAAATATCCTCAGCTATTTTCTCGTCAATCTTTTCATCGGTGCCCGTGATGAAATCACTTATTTTTTCAAGGAAAGAGATACTGACTTTCTCTCCTGTGTGGATGTTAATGCGTTCAAAGCAATGGATCTCAAGTTTTGGGAGCGTGTCCTCCAATCTTGGACCAAGACAGATTGCTCCGCCATACTTTTTCCCGTGAAGTGTTAATTCTCCTGCGTATATCCCGGTTTTCGGGAGACGAGAAAAATCTATGTATTCTATGTTTATCGTAGGGAAGCCGAGGCGGGACGCTTTTCCGGCGCCCGTGGTGACTTTCCCGGAAATTTCAATTTTCATTTACCGCTTTCGAAAGGATTTTTTAATTGTCGCGAGTTCTCCTGCGGCGAGCACCGCATGATTTGCGGCGGAGATCCGTTTTTTCGCCTGGGAAAGGTTGTCGGTTGTAAGTATCCCGAAGCCAACGGGGATTTCGTAATCAAGCATTACATGGAGCACTCCCTCGCTCGCAATTTTGCACACGTAATCAAAGTGGGGTGTTTCTCCTCTTATCACGGCGCCAAGCGCAACCAAAAAGTCGTATTTTTTACTTTTGGCGAGAATTTGGAGTGCGAAGGGGATTTCCACGGAACCGGCGACCCGCACCGTTCGGACATCTTGAGCCCGAACCCCTCGGTTTTTGAGTTCTTGCTTTGCCGTTTCGAGGAGTTTATCGGTAATTTCGCGGTTGAAGCGGGCGGCAACAATGCCGACTCGGAGACCGGCGAGATTTGTTGTCTGCATATCCTTATGTTTTTCTTTGCGCTGCATATTTTATCGGATTGTTCTGTGTTTTAGAATCGACTCGGCATACTTTGAGAAAAGGTCGAATTCGATGTTTACGGAATCGCCGATTTTTTTACCCCTAAGATTTGTGTGTAAAAGCGTATAGGGGATAAGGCTCACCGCAAAGCTTTTTGCGGATACATCGACAACAGTAAGACTTACGCCTTCGATCGCAACCGATCCTTTGGGGATGAGATAGCGGCGAAATTCTCGCGGAAAATTTACATGAAAAGTTTTTGAATTTCCTTCGCGTTGAATTTGCAGAATTTTTCCTGCGACGTCAATATGCCCCGCAAGGAGATGTCCGCCGATCAGGGAATTCAGAGTAAGCGATCTTTCGAGATTTACTGCGGTGCCGATACTCCATTCCTTCACATTCGTTTTTCGGAGTGTCTCTGGCATATATTCGAAGACAAGGGAATCGCGAAGGGTGTTCACGACGGTTGAGCACACGCCGTTTACAGAAATGCTTTCTCCGGGTTTTGCCCGAAATGATCGCGGTTTTTTGATCGCAACAATTTTTATTTTCCGTTTCTCGGAAATTTTTAGGACGCTTGACGTATTGGCGATGATGCCCGAAAACATTTTTTAGAGTTGCAGGTACCATCATATCAGAAATTCTTCAATTAGAGAAACACTTGTGTTCCCAAAAAAAAGCCCCCGTGCAAACTGCGACGGGGGGATGGAAGACCATAGGTCTCCCGATGAAGTTAAAGGGGTGCGACGCCCAGAACCTCCTTTTTAAAGGACGTCGGCCTCGCCTTCGTGTGAGTGGGACGCTCGAGCGAGGCGTACCGCACGATCTCTCCGGATGCGAGAAATGCGAGGCGATTTCGCTTCGCTATCTGCCTCCAGTGGACGCGCGCAGGTCCCTCTGGAGTCTGGATTGCGCCGACTCCTTGGGCGTGGTTGAACCAGAGCACGTAGCCGGTGTTCGGGGCGAGATCCGGCGCACAGGCATTCCCCTTGTCGGAGGTCTTATGCGTTGGGATTTCCTTCGCCCCGTCTCCCGCGATTTTCATGATAAAATCGACGAGCTGGGGCCACTCTGCGAACCGGGGACAGATGAGCTTTCCTCCTTCACGATAGTAGTGCGTTTCGTAGGTCTTCTGGATCGTGAGGAAGAAATCCCCGTCCTGGGAAATGAGCGCGATCTCCCAGATATGGAGGGTGCCGTCGGGGTCGATCTTGAGGAGGCGGAGGTTGTTCTGGGGGTACTCGGTGTGGTACACCCCGTTCAATCCCGTCTTGATCTGGATCTTGATCTTGATCTCATAGTGCCTTCCCTCATCGGACAGTCCCAGATTTCTCTTGGGAAGGATGTTTTTCCTGCCGTCCACGGTGAAGCCATGCAGATGGTTGTGAAGCGTGAGCACTTCAATCAAAGCTTGGCCCGGCGTGAGTTTCCCCACGTAGCCGTTTTCCTGGATCTCGATCCGTTTTCCTTGAAACGTGAGGCCCAAAGACACGTCAGCGATCCTCTCCACGCGGCACCTCCTTTGTTATGAAGCCAATGGATGTGAATGTGCGGTAATCTGCCTGCGGAACTGAACCGCGAGCATTCGCACATTATACATCGCAACCAACTAAATGTCAATATCGAGTTTTTTCCTTTGTCGAAGACACTAAGTGAGCTTTCGACTTGGCTCATGTCAAGGCGAAGCGAGTAGAAGTGTCGGGCTGCCCCGCCTCGGCGGGGCTTTTTCCAACACGGAGGGAACCCGATAGCTTTCCCTCCCTAGGGCCGTCCGGCACGGGCTAGGCCGACCCACCCTTCGTTCGATTCCCGGCAAAACATAAATAAAAAAACTATCCAAAATACTGGATAATTTTTTCATTTGGTCGGGCTGCCGGGAATCGAACCCGGTCTACATGCACCCCATGCATGCGTACTACCGGTATACTACAGCCCGT
>CAYHEU010000022.1:0-11590 GCA_964355785.1 uncultured Candidatus Saccharibacteria bacterium
CCTCTGCGGTTCTCTGAAATTGGGTTGCCGTATTGCCAACGCCACGCCCTCCGCAATCAACTAAGACGAGCTTTTCCGCGGGAACACCCATCTCAAAGGCTATTGCCCGCATCATCGGCAGCTGCTCAGTCTCGCCGTTTAGAATAAGCGGAGGAATTTCCTGTTCCAGAAGGTCCTTAGGCGTCAACTCTTGGACGGTTTTGCCCAGTTTTTTGCCCGCGATTTCCAAAAATATCTCGTGTCCGAGCGTAATACGTGCCACGTTTTCGGGATTACCTTCGCGGCTACGCTCATCATCTCTGAATTCAAGAGACGGTGGCGCCGAGAGCACCATTATGCCGTCAGTTTCCACGGGAAGCGTATAGCTACCCTCCGTAAGCGCCTTACGGAACTCTCCCTGGATGAGCTCGTGTCGATATACCGACTCATTTTCGGCGGGGGCGGGTTTATTCCCCGGACGTTCTCTGTTCATAATAATTCTCCTTGTTTTATTTTTTCAATTCAGTTCTGCGAGCATTGTATCAAAGGGCGGTGTGTTAAGGCAAGTATTTACGTCATAGACAGTCGTTAAGGTGCGATTCACCATCTCGCCGCGGTCCGGTTTTATCTCGCAATCAATGCCGTATCGCTCGCGAAACTTAAGGAGCATTTCATATTTCGAAATCGGGGTCGAGAAGATGTGAAACACGCCATTTTTCGGAAATGCGTGCGGACGAGACATAATGGTGTTGCACGCTTTGGCGAACTCCCGCGTGGTAAGGCCATTCCAGATATGGTTTGTGAATCCCCGAATCGTTTTTCCCCGCTGCCCGAGGAACCATTCGAGGAGGCCCGTGAAACCCTCAAGCTCCCGGCCGATGATTGAGGTTCTGAGAGTGAGGCACGTCGTTGGCTCCCCCATGCTTTTAGAGAGTCCATAAAGATCCGCTGGCGATTTTTCCGATTTTTCATTGTAGGGAAACCCCTCTTTTCCACCATAAACACAATCCGTTGTGATATGGATCAATTTTTCACCCAATCGCGATGCAAGTATGTGGGGAAAACCGCCATTCACAAAGAGCGTCATTGCGGGGTCTTTCAGAGAGAATGGTATGGTAACACCGATTGCATTGATAATATAACTGGCGTTGCGGAGGGAATCGAAGAATTGATCGGCATATTCTCCGCCACCTTTTTTATCGAGGAATTCTTGATAAATTTTTGATGCGTCAAATTCCAGAAGTTGACGATCGGAAGCGCCGCCATACTTTTGTTCGAGAAGTTCGATTTTGCTCAAATCGCGGACACTTAAAATAAGCCGATATTTATCTTTGAGTACGGCATAGAGTGCGCTTCCTAACATTCCAGTCGCACCAAGAATCGCAACCGTTTTTTTCATTGGAGATTACCTTCCTTTCACCAGCCACACGTCGCCCCACGTAAAGGGATCGAAACGCTTGTCGTCAACACGAGATTCGTCCGTTGTTAGGTTTGAAGCGCACACGAGCACCGTGTTGTTCTCGAGAGACATCCAGCCGTTCGCAAATTTTGGCGGAATGACAATGGTGCGATTTTTTCTCTCGGAACTCACAAACAAATAACGTTCCTCGGGTTTTTCCGGGTTCACGGCTAGAAATTTCGCCGCTCCGCTCACGACAGTAAAAATTTTCCATTCCTTCTTGTGATAGTGAAATCCGCGAATGACATTGGGCACATGGTTGTGCACATAGTACACGCGCTTAATCACTCCAATTTCAGAAGCGATGTCTTTGTGTCTGGCAACGTCAAAAAATGGTGCGAAAGTGCCGCGATCGTCGGAAAATATTTCCGTATCAATAGAAAAAGGAGTTTTGTTTTTATTCATCACAAGGAATAGTGTGACAGATGCTTAACGTTTGAATAGCTGCTGTTCCTGATGTCCTTAATTCTTCCGCTCTTCATGATAGTAATAAACTCTTTGGCTCCGAATTCAATGTCCCTCGCGGTGGGAAGTTCAAGGAGGTTGGCTGAGATTGCCTTGGCGAAGCTCACCCGATAATTTCTTCGGTCTTCCTGAAGTTGCTCCGCGTAGTGGAGTTCACATCCGGTAAGCCCCACGATTTTTTTGGCTATTTCATCAACGGTAAAATTTTGGGTTGCGGCATTGTAGACTCCTCGATGCGGCGATTCCAGGCCAGCCACGATTAGATCAGCGATGTCCCGAACGTGGATGTTGGGCCGCCACTGGCTCCCGCCAAACACCATAATTTTTCCTTTGGTGACAGCATTGCCAGCCAACGTGTTTACCAAAAGATCTGAGCGGACACGGCCGAAAGTGTCCGATAGTCCGAAAGCGGTCCCCAAGCGAAGAACAAGAGAATTCTTTGGGAGGAGATATCTTTCGGCGTTCACTTTTGTTACGGCATAGAGAGACATCGGGGCCGGTTTGTGATCTTCGGTTGATTCCTCGTCTTTATGGCCATAGACGGAGCAGGTAGAAGTAAAAATGATACGGCCATTAAAATGTTCCGTGAGCCACTTTACGGCTAGTTCATTAATCTCAACTGCAGCTTCTGGGTGGATGGCGCAGGCGCCATCTCCCACGACCGCGGCCAACCATATTACATGGGTGTAATTCGGCAGGATGCGCGCGAGTTTTTCCGTATCGCGTACGTCGCCGAAAATAAAATCAACCGGCTTGAGATACCGTTCTTCGTACACGAGATTGTCATATACGCCGAAGGGGATATTCTGCTTTATCAATACGTCGGTGACAGAACCCCCCACATAGCCGGCTCCTCCCACCACAAGAACCTTTACCTTGTTTTCCATCAAGTTTAATGTAAATACTTATTTCTATCCCGTCAAGTGTTCATCGGATAAGGAGTTTGTGGTTGTCTTTCCGCGTTTTTCTTGTTCTGACCCATACTTGTTTTCGCGCTTCGAGTTCTTATACTTATTAGTATGTCTTCAAATCGTCCAAGACTTGTACTCAAGAGAATCGATCGGTTTTTTCACGAAACGTTCTCAAGGATCTGTTTTGGAGGGAGGAGCGATTAACCCCCGACATTGCAAAGATCGCGTGATTAACGAGCTTACTCAAGGGAAAGAGATCGGACCGTTTCACGGGTTTGTGCTCCCAGAGCGGATCGTTTTCTAAGCGGTAGCGTACTTCGTAGTAATGAAACCGTACATCTCTGCAATCATCATAACGTGGAATCGCGCTACATACGTACGCGGCGCGATTCAAAGCGTCCTCGATCAGACATTTTCCGATTTTGAACTCCTCGTGCTCGACAACAGTTCCTCGGACGACACCCAGAATGTGGTCAAGAGATTTTCCGACAAACGAATCCGCTACATACGGCACGAGCCGCTTGGAATTTCTGAAGCGCGGAACCTGGGAGTGCGGGAAGCACGCGCCGATATTTTCGGATTTCTTGATGATGATGATACATGGCTCCCTGAGAAACTCGAGCGACAGACGGAACTTTTCCAAGCGTCCTCTCCGCGCGTGGGGATGATTTACGGTGGTTTCCATCGTGTGAACGAGAGGGGAGTTGTCTACGAAACGTTCGTCCCGACACTCCGCGGGTGGGGACTCGAGGAATACTTATGTAAGCGTGACCCCTGGCCGGGTTCCGCGTCGAACCCTCTCATTCGCAAAGAGGTGTTCAAGTCGGTCGGGGGTTATGATGAATATTTAAGAACGTCGGAGGACTGGGAGTTCTATCTCCGTCTCATGAGAAAGTTCCGGATTGATTTTGTGCCGGAGCCGATTCTCAACGTCCGGCGGCACGCTGGGGTGCGTCTCGGGGACCGTTTGCGTGAAGCGGCAGAGGCAGAACTCAAGGTATGCGAGGAATTCCGCGACGTACTCGAGAAACGCCCATCCTGCCACAGTTTTTATCTCCAAGCGATCGGCGGCAAATTCTGCCGTCTTGGTGAGTTTGAAAAAGGCCGTTCTTACCTGCGGCGTGCGATTACTCTCTCTCCTATGAACTACATTGCATGGGCGCAGTACCTTCTCTCATTTCTCGGTGTTCAGGCCTACGGTCGAATTCATAGGTTCTATAAGCAGTGGCGATGAAGGAAAAACGCCGGCCGCGCGAAAAAAGGGAGCTTATCCTTCGCGTTCTCCGGGAAATCGAACATCTTCAAAAAAAAGGAAGGCGACTCCCGCCAGATGTCTTTGAGGCGCACCTCGAGAGTAAGAAAAATCTCTCAACCATCGTTGCGGTTTTCAATGCGAGGGGGAGAGTATTTTTGATCAAGCGGCCAGGATTCAAAGAGAACCCCTCGGAACTCTATCCAAACCAACTTCATTTTCCGGGCGTTACGCACATGAAAGACGAGCGTCTTCGAGATACTCTCCGGCGCCTCGCGCGCGAGGAGGGTTTGCGGCTCACTCGTCTTATGAACTTGGGTATTCACGAGGTTTATTACCGAGGCCGGGGTCTCTACGTGGTGTATCTCTTCGCCGCTCGCGCGCGAGGGCGACAGGCAAACCCTCGAGGCAAATTTTTTGATCTCGCGAAGATTCCCCGGGCAAAGTTGATTGTAGCCGAGCGAAAGGAGATTCTGCCGGTCGTTAAAAAATTTTGGAACGCTTCCGTTTTTGCATCCGGCCGTGTGAGGCGATAGAATGGAGTGAATGCCGCTCAAAGTTCTCTACACAGGACTCGGTCGAGAAAATTATAACCCCACGAGGGGATTCAGTTTTGAATACAATAACTTTTACCTCACGCTCAAGAATATGAAAGGAGTTCAAATCATTGAATATCCCTTCGATCGGATACTTGAGGTCGGGAAAAAGAAATTCAACGACGAACTTTTGGAGCTCGTGAAGCGCGAGAAGCCCGACCTCCTTTTCGCATTTATGTACACTGATGAGCTTGATAAGGATACGCTCCGCGCGATACGGCGTGAGACGAAGACAAAAACAGTTGCGTGGTTTGCAGACGACTACTGGAGGTTCTGGAATTATTCCCGACATTGGCCGCCCTATTTCGATTGGATAGTGACGACCTATTCGAAAGCCCTCGAGTGGTATCGCCGTGCGGGTTTCACTAACGTGATACGTTCGCAGTGGGCATGCAACACCGCGGTCTACAAACCGTTCGATGTGCCGAAGGATATTGACGTGAGTTTCGTGGGGCAGTGGAAGCCCCAGCGTGGAAGGGTCGTCGATTTTTTGAGGAAATCGGGAATACATGTGCAAACCTTTGGATTTGGCTGGGGCGGAGGAAGGATTTCACAGGAAGAGATGCTCAAGGTTTTCTCGAGAAGTAGAATCAATCTGAATTTGAATGTTCGTCCGGGACTTCTCGATCCGCGGGTCGTTGCGCGCGTTTTTTTCAAGAAATCCGCAAACAAGCTAATTCCGGATTTTCATCTTTTGGATAATCTCCGCGCATACTTTCATTTTCCGATTCTCCACACTCACGCCCGGCCGTTTGAACTCGCGGGGTGCCGCGCCTTTACGATTTCCGGTCGCTCCGAAGATATTGCGATGTACTACAAAGAAGGCGAAGAGATGGTATTTTTTGATTCGCGCGAAGATCTTATAAAAAAAGTGCAGTATTATCTTGCGCACGATGACGCGCGCGCGAAAATCGCCGATGCCGCATACGCACGCACGATACGCGAACATACGTATGAGAAGCGATTCGAGGATATTTTTAAAACCGCCGGATTCGGGAGACGTGAATAACTATTGTTTCAGATGATGGGCAACCGGACAACACATTTTTACGTTTTGGGAAGTCTGGTTTTGACATTGGTGATATTAATCGTGCTACGGCCAGTCTTCTGGCGGCCGTTTACGACCTCGTCCGAATCACAAGACTCTTATATTTTTTTGGAATTTGCCCAAGCGAACAGTGCGCCTTTCGGATGGAACTCGCTCGTGGCGCACAAGGTTAATTTGGAGTCGAGTACTGTCGAACCCTACAATCATTGGACGAACGGCTACTACCTCTTGGCTAACATCCTGTTTAGGATTTTTGGCGCTGTGGACCCAGGGAATCAGATGATGATACTCCGCTCGCTCGCCGTCATTGCGTTTATTGCCGCAGCGTATCTTATCGTCGCGGCTGTTGTTGCCCCACGATATCCCTTGATCTATCTCGCGGTGCCGCTCGCGTTTCTCACAAACGCCGGCCGCGACGCCATTCCCTTTGTCTGGCGCGACCTCCTCTTTATGAGCATAGGTTTATATTTCATTGTCCGGTCCCGCGAGCGGCCTCTCTTCAAATACCTCTTCTGGGCGTCGCTTGTCATACTGCCGCTCTTTCTCCAGACCGTGCTCGCCTATTTCTTTTTCTTTGTCCTTGTCGATTATCTTATCCACAGAGAGAAGAAAATTGCTTACCAGAATTTCTTTTGGCTCGGCGTAGGCGCCCTCATTGTTTTCCTCGTGCTCCTCTTGGCGTTCCCCGGCAGTATCGCAAAAGGCTGGCAGGGCCTTACTGAAGCGGTCCGCAATCGAAGCTTGGTGCCGGTTGATATTCTGGAGAACAATCCCACTGTAACTTTTGTTGTCTTTATAAGGCTGGCCTTGAGGCGGATCTACGAAGCTCTTAATTTAGGACTCCTTGGTATTTTCTTTGTGGTGACAAGCTGGATTTTTGCTCTTAAGCGGCGGGAGTGGTGGATCGTAGCACTTATTCCCTCGTGGATATTCTATGCCTTGGTCTTTCGTGGAGCAGTCTTCGCCAATTACTATAGCTACTTCCCCCATGTGTTCCTGAGTCTCGTTACCTTTCTCTACGGAGTGGATCTTTTTCTAAGCTGGTTGAGATCCAAGCTTGAGGAGTCCATTCTTTCTCTCCGCTTTGGATTTTTGAAGTCGGTCGCGGCACAGCCGGGAATGACGGGAGCGGTATTTCTCTTCTTGGCGCTCAATTTCTACCTCTATCCCACTATTTATCCCATACAAGATAGGGTCAGAGATCGTCTTCTGGCCGCGAATCAATATCCTCCCGATCCTATGGTCCAGATTGCGAAATCCTTGAACGCCATGTCCACAGGTGCCGCAAAGAGTAGAATTGAAACATTAGGGTGTAACGCGTTTACCCTTACTATTTCCTCAACGACTGACGGGTGGGTACCGGGCGGGGCGCCGGCAGTTTTGGGGCGCTATGTTCTCGAGCGTCTCAATCGGAACGAACCGATCCGCAAGTGTCGACTTGATATCGATCGTGACACGGTACATGTGTCACCAATCGCGAAGACTCTATGAAAATTCTTTACCACATACCTTTCCGCCATGGTTTGGGAGCCGACCGCTGGATTTATGAAGGTTTCCGGGACGCCTTTCACGAATTGGGGCACGAGGTTTTCGCATTTGAGAATCACGAAAAGTTGGAACGGAAAGTTGAGGAGACCGAGCCTCATATGATCATCACGTCGCAGAACGACATCCTTCTCCTTAAAGAAAATATACTACCACTCCTCAAAAATTTTCGGAGAGGTGGGGGCAAAGTTTTTGTGAGGGTGGGCGAAGATTTCGCGGAAAGCGAAGAGAGAAAACGCCTCCTCAGAGAAGAGAGCTGGTGCGACGTCTACTTCACCGGCTACTCGCTTCGTGTGATGCGGAATTTTGCGGAGCTTGCAGGAAAGGCATGCATACAAATTCCCTTCGCGGCAAATGCGAAAACCCACTTCCCCGTTCCTCCCGTCAAACGATATGAAGTCGATCTCTGTTTTGTAGGAGGGTATCTTCCGAAGAAAAAGGTGGTGTTCAGGAAATTACTGTTTCCCCTTCTCAAGAAGTATCGTGTACTCATTTTTGGTCCGGGATGGACGTTTCAGGATCGGGCGCTCGGCGCGTCCGGCGTGCTTCTTCGGCGCATGAAACTCCACCGGCTTAGAGAAGCCGTCTATAAAAGGAGAGTGGGCCTTCCGGCGGACGAGGAACGGACACTTTATTCTTCCGCTAAAATATCGTTGAATATTCATGAATATAGTGAATGCGGTGAGATACTCGGGCTCTCAAATGAACGGGAGTTCAAGATTCCCGCAGGAGGAGGGTTCCAGCTATCCGACTTTTGTCCGGGCCTCGAAGCATTTTTTGTGCCGGATCGTGAGATCGTGATCGCGCGCGATGAGCGTGACTGGTTCCAAAAGATCGAGTATTATCTCACTCACGAGGAGGAGCGGCGTACGATTCAGGAAGCGGGCACGCGTCGCGCGCTCCGCGATCACACTTATCACCACCGCGCGAAGCAAATCATCGCGTGTGCAAAGCAGTAGCACGCTTACCAACATGGCCCCATTTTCACATCTTTATCGATTGCTTGCGAAATCGTTCAAGTACGATTCTATGAGGTTTGTAAAGGAGAAACTCCGCCCCATAAAGCACGCGCTCTTCGGCAAGCAGGGTATCCACAGGGCGCTTGAGCTCGTGCGCGAACAGAGAAGAGATCAGGGAGGAGATAGGGTGCAAGTCGTCTTTGACATTGGCGCGGCGGTTGGTGACACTGCGCTTCTTATAGCACAGGCGTTCCCGCGCGCAACACTCTTTTGCTTTGAGCCGCTCCCCGAGTCGTTTGCGCGTATGCGCAAACGGATGAGTTCGCTTGGCGATCGGGTGCGGTGTTTCCCATTCGGCCTTTACAATAGAAACGGCGACATAACGCTTCATGTTGCCTCTGCGGCGGACTCGAGCTCCATACTTCCCCTCGAGCTTGCCGGGAAAAAATACTCGGCGCTCGGCATCAGGGAGATTGGAAGAATACGGCTGCAGGTTCGCACTCTGGATGACGTGGCAGAGGAAATCGGCTGCGACGTCATTGATTTTATGAAAATAGACGTGGAGGGAGTTGAGAGGGAGGTGCTTGAAGGAGGGAAGCACACGCTCGCGCGCGCGGTGCGTAACCTGTACATTGAGATTGAGCCCTTGCGCAGAGGAGTCCATTCGCCAGATTACCTTAGAGTATTTGCGTACCTGCATGACGCGGGATTCTCGCTGGTAGGGGCGCTGGACGAAAACGATTTCTTTTTTTCTAAATTGACATGAGCAAAACACCGCCCTTGGTTTCTGTTATCATACCGACGTATAATGCCGCTCCATACCTTCCCGAAGCCGTAAGTTCGGCGCTTGCGCAAACCTACAAAAATATTGAGGTGGTAATTGTGGATGATGGCTCAACCGACAGGACCAAAGAAGCGCTCCGCGACTACCTTTCGGATAACCGCGTTCGGTATATTTCGGAGCCGCATAAGGGCCTTCCCGCCGCGCGGAACACGGCGATACGAAATTCCCGCGGCGAGTATGTCGCGCTTCTCGATGCCGACGATATTTTTCTGCCCGAGAAAATAGAGCGACAAGTGGTATATCTTGAGATCAACTCGTCTTGCGACGTATCCTACTCCGGGATATATCATTTTTTCGATGATAAGCCCGAAGAACTTTTCCGCCTGAAGTACCAATACTACTCTGGCACCAAGGTTTTTCCGAATCTTCTCCGTTACTTTTTTATCGCACCCCTCTCCGTGGTGCTCCGCCGCTCGTTCTTTGATCGATTCGGCTATTTTGACGAAACCATTCCCGTAGCCGAGGATCTCGACTTCTGGCTTCATGCCACCTACCGCGGAGCTCGCGTGTGTTTTCTTCCCGATATGCTGGGGAAATTGCGGCTTCGGAACACGGGAAATATCCAGGAACTCGAGCGCCAGCCGGAGCTTAAAGAAATGGCCTTGAAGTCGGTTGAAAAACTAAATGCAACGATGCCGGAAGCGGATCGGGTACGCTACCATATGCGTTTCTATCTTATGAAGTACCGACTGAAAGTAGCTTTTGCCCATTTTCTGGCGGGAGAGAAAAAAAGTGCGGAGCATTACGCTCGAATTGCGTTTGCGTTCTATCCTCTCGGCTCCGCGATTGGTTCTCTTGCGTCCGCTCTCATATCTATTTCCCCGCTCTCATTCCTTAGGCGATTCTCGAGCATTCTCTATAAGTTGCGCCGGCTCTTTATTTTTGAAAGAGTTACAAAGCTGCTGACTTCCGTGCCGCCCAGAGAATCTTTATCCGCAAAAGAAGAGAAGCATCCGCTTGTCTCCGTAGTTGTGCCGGTCTACAACGCCGAAGCATTTGTAGAAGAAACGATACGCTCTGTGTTGCGTCAAACGTACGATAATTTTGAGGTAATTGTCGTGGACGACGGTTCAAAAGACCGAACTCGGGAGATCGTGGAGCGGACCGCAAAAGAAGATCGCCGCGTAACGTATGTTTTTCAGAAAAATGCGGGGCAGTCCGCGGCGCGGAACACCGCGATACGAAATGCAAAAGGGAAATACATTGCCTTCCTCGATGCCGACGATCTTTTTCTCCCGCGAAAATTGGAGCTCCAGGTCGCGCATCTCGAGCACAATCCCGACTGCGGCGTTTCCTATTCGAAGATCTACCATTTTTTCGATACCGACACGAACCAGCTTTTCTATTTTGACGTGGGGCATCCCTCCAGCCACCTTTTTGAGAAACTTCTCCACAAAAACTTCATTAACCCTTTAAGCGTGGTGCTCCGCAAGGAACTCTTGGATCGCTACGGCGTGTTTGAGCATTCTTTCCGACGAGTGGATGAGCAGTATTTGTGGCTGAAGCTTAGCTACCACAAGGTGAAGTTTTGCTACCTCGACCAGGCCCTCGGTTATTACCGAATTCATCGGAAGAGTTTAAGCAACGAAGCCGTTTATTTCAAAGAAACCGAAGAACGATTTCTTGACCTTTTGAACATCGTCCGTTCATGGATGACCAAAGAAGAACTTAGAAAATATAATTTTGAGCGTCTGGTGGTGAAGAGAAAATTCCGGCTCGTGATCGGCCGGCTTATGGCGGCGCCGAATCTTCTTGGTAGATTTCTCTTCTTTCTCTATAATGTGAGGAGGAATCTGCGGTTAAGCAAGATTTCCGAACAATGAGAGTACTTATTACAGGAGGCGCCGGGTTCATAGGATCTCATACCGCCGATGTGCTCAAAGAAAAAGGGTATCGTGTGCGGATATTGGATAATCTGGAGAAACCGGTGCACACCGGGCGATGGCCAAAGTATGTGCTTGGGAAAGGCTATGAATTGATAAAGGGTGATGTGCGCGAGAAGAGTGATTGGCTGCGTGCCCTCACGGGGGTGCGTTATGTCTATCACCTTGCGGCACACCAGGACCAGCTGCCGAATTACAGCAAGTTTTTCCATGTCAATACTTTTGGCGCCGCGCTTCTCTACGAACTTATCGCAGCAAAGCGATTTCCAATAAAAAAAGTAGTGATTGCAAGTACCCAGTTTGTCTATGGGGACGGAAAATATCGTTGTTCTCACGGCGCCTCTTTCTATCCCGAGCTTCGCTCCCTTTCCGATCTGAAACGGGGCAGATGGGGAATTCGTTGCCCGCACGGCTCTGTGGCGCATTTCGCGCCATTCCGCGAGTCACAAGAACTTCATCCGACGAATTCCTACGGGCTTTCGAAGATCGCCCTCGAAAATCTTTCTATCCGGCTTGGAAAGACTCACGGTATTCCTACAACCCTTTTCAGATATTCTATCGTGCAAGGGGATAGGCAATCGCCGAGGAATCTCTACTCAGGCGCGCTCCGCATCTTTGTGAGCCAAGCGCTCGCGGGTGTGCCTATTAC
>CAYHEU010000023.1:0-11451 GCA_964355785.1 uncultured Candidatus Saccharibacteria bacterium
AATTAAGACCGAATTCGGAAGCGCGCTCTTAAAAATCAATCAGGAGTTCAACAAGTTTTTTCACCTTATGTTCGGAGGGGGGCATGCGAAACTCAAAGTGGTCCGCCGCGAGCCCGCGATTCCTAAAGCGGTAAGCGGAGAGTTGCCCGACGAAGCGAGAAAGGAAGGAGGCGAAGAAATAAAGGAACATCCGGTTCGGGAAGAAAAATTTGAAGAAGAGGGGATAGAGATAGAAGTGAGCTTGCCGAGAAAACGCATCAATTCTCTCGAGATGCTCTCCGGAGGCGAGCGGAGTTTGGTGGGAATCGCCGCCCTCTTCGCGCTTATATCGGTGAGCCCCCCGCCGTTTCTAGTTCTTGATGAGATTGACGCGGCGCTTGACGATAGAAACGCGAGGCGTTTCTCCGAAATGCTCAAGGAATTTTCGCACAAAACGCAGTTTATCGTGGTTACCCACAACCGTGCGACGATGGAAGCGGCGAACGTACTTTATGGCGTCACGATGAATGAGGACGGAACGTCCAAGATTCTCTCGCTTAAGTTGGAAGATTAGAGGAATAGAATATAGAACTTTGGGGTTGGAGCTTGATTTTTTTCCTGAATCCTGTATCCTAATCCCTACATTCTTCTTTATTATGTTAGTCATCCGGCTCCAAAAAATAGGGAGAAAACATCAGCCGTCGTACCGCATCGTGGTTTCTGAGCGGCGTTCGAAACTCGGAGGTCCCGCGGTTGAGGATTTGGGATTTTACAACACCTTCAGCAAGAATTTCTCCGTTACAAAAGAACGCGCACTTCACTGGCTTCAGGTTGGCGCAAAAGCGACTCCCACGGTTCATAATCTTTTTGTGAAGAACGGTATCGTGTCGGGTTCTAAGATAAAAATTCGGATCACGAAAAAGAGAGTTGAAGCTGCCGCAAGCGAAGCTCCAAAGGCGGAAGCGGCAGCAGTAAAGGCGTCGCCGGAGCCGAAAGAAGCGGCCGCATAGCGTAATGACTTTTTTCAGACGTCGGTTTATAATAGAAAACCTAGAAGCGTAATCCTCGGAAAGGTCGAAAAGTAATTCTGGAAAATCATGAAAGAATCAGCAGATCGGGATTTCCTTGAATTTCTCGTGAAGTCCTTGGTTGATCACCCCGATGACGTAAAGGTGGATCGCAAGGTGGACGAGATGGGTGTGCTCCTTACGCTCCGCGTCCACGCTCAGGATATGGGCCAGATCGTCGGCCGCCAAGGAGCAACCGCGAAAGCCATTCGATCCCTTCTCCGGATTGTGGGTATTCGAAATAATGCCCGTGTAAATCTGAAGATCGAGGAACCGGAAGGCGGCACTCGTCCTCCAAGAAGAGAGGAGATGCCTGCGTAGGGAAGCGAGGGTCAAAAACTTTTAGCAATCCTTGAAGAAAAGAGCCACTCCTGTAGGAAGCGGCTCTTTTTATTTCTTTCTTTTCTTGACAGCTATTATAGGCGGTCTACAATGATTCGTGCTAGGTCGGGAGCGTCGCGTTCTCGCGGTGCGCGGAGCGGCATACAAGCGCCAAGCTTCCCCGGTTCTGGCTTTTTTTCTTGTGTCATCAACCGTCAGAACATGCTTTCCTATACGGATTTAAAAAAAGGAATACTTTTTATCTTGAACGGCGATCCCTATGAGGTTATTGAAGCTTCATTCCTTCGTATGCAGCAGCGGAAAGCCGTTGTGCAGACGAAGATACGGAATTTAATCACCGGAAAAATTCTCGATCGCAACTGGCAGGCAAGCGATTATTTTGAAGAGGCGGAAGTGGGGAAAAAAGACGCAATTTTCCTATTTAAAAAACCCGGGAGGCCTCCTCTCGGGGAAACCGAGTATTGGTTCCACGAAACGGGGAATCCCAAGAACCGTTTTATACTTACGGAAGCCGCGATCGGGGAGCAGGCAAAGTTTTTGAAACCGAACACCGCGGTCGTCACCGTGATTTTCAACGACAAGGTTATTAAAGTGCAAATACCTATCAAAATGGATTTTGAGGTTGTTGAGGCACCGCCCGCGATACGCGGAAATACCGCGCAGGGCGGCACGAAAGCAGTGACCATTGAGGGCGGAACTACAATTTCCGCGCCTCTCTTTGTGAATCAGGGAGACGTTGTGAGAATCAATACGGAGACGGGGGAGTACGTGGAGCGCGTCACGAAGGGCTCGTAGAATTTCTTTTTGAGAACCCGCTTCGGCTAGAGAAATCATAATCATTCCGTTTGATTTTTTGAGTAAATTTAACGGTTCCCGTTTGCCCCCTCCGGGTTTTCCAACCATCAAATTTATAATCAAAAAATCCGCACTCCATTCATTGATTTCTTGCTAACCTCCACTTATGGTTCTCAAAAAGAAATTCTCCTCGCCATTGGATATAAGATAGCTCTCGCTTGTGGTTCTCAAAAAGAAAATTCTACTTACTGTTGGATATCGGATAGCCCTCGCGATCTTCGCGGGGCTTTTTGTTTTCCTTGACGTTAGAACAAAAATGGCGATATAGTCAAAACGGTATTTTTGAAAACACTTGCCGGTTGTATCCAAAACTACTTAAGAAAGGAGCAAGGCAATGCAAGAATACTGCGTGGTGGGAGTTGTGAAGGCAAGGCATTCTCGGTCTATCGGTCTCGGGCCTGCTGGTCGAATAATCTCGATTCGAGAGGGACCCATGAATTTCACCGAGGTCTTTAGGGCCAAGAACGATGATCGCGCGAGGAAAATCAAGAAGCAGAAATGTAGCGAGTGGGAGAGGGCAAAACTCTTCAAGTGTATTGAGTAACAGCGCGTCCGATGTGAATAGCCCCACAATCATTGCGGGGCTTTTTCTTTTTGCTAAGTCCTAAGTTCTATGTTCTAACCCCTAATTCCTGGTTTTACTGAACGGCGGATAGAGATCGGGGTCGATCGTGCGTTCGAAACACGTGCGGCCTTCTCTGTGATCCCAGTTTTCAGAAACGCCTCCTGACGGCACCGCTGGGTATGGTTCTGCCGGGTATGGCCCAGAAACGCCTCCAGGCGGCTCCGCTGGGTACGGTTTTGCGATTCTCGGCACTTGGGATTCTGCTCTCGACGGACGGCTGAACGCTGCGCACAGTTCGAACGAAAGTTTTCCTGTTGCGCGGTATTCATAACCCACGCCCGTATCGGGATCCGTGGGTGGGACAAATCCCTGGATGTCGTCTCGAAGGAGCGCAATGTTTTCCGGAAGTTTTTCCTTGCTCTGCCAGTAGTTCACGATCCGCCACTGTATTTCCTGGAGGTTTTGAACTCTTCGCTCATCGGTTCTGACGAGTCGCGCTTCCTTGGGAGATCCCACGACGAAGAATCCGGAGATAATCGCTACCCCTATAACCCCGATTATTGCGTAGATAAATCCTTTCATTGAGAATTTTTTCTCGTCTCTGATATCCCACAGGTAGTATCCGAAAATGCTCCCGGTAACGAAGAGGAGGGTAATCACCTTAAGGAAGAAACGCACGGTAAGTTCCCCTCCAAGGAGGCGGAAAATGACTGCAACGAGGTCGCCGATAATGATCAAGGCCGCCGCAAAGAGCGTGAAGTAAATGAGCCACTTTCGGATCCTCAAGCTCCTCTTAAAAGGGGTTTTAATATAGCTTTTATTGAGAAAAAAGCTCGTGATTGCGTAGACGGGAAAGATGATGAAAAGAGATGCGATTGACCAGCGGATTCCGGAGAGGTGGGAGAGCCGGGAGTAGTAAGAATCCTCGAGCTGATCGGGGAAGTAGATATTTGTGTATTGGAAAAGAAGCGTGGTGAAGGCGACCGCGCTTACGTAGAGCGTGATGATTGCGAGGAGATGGAGGAAGAAATCCCGCGGCGAAGTTTTTTGCGCAAGGTCTTTGTGTTCCATTTTTTTGATTTTAGAATTTGCCCTTTTTTGTATCAATCGTTTCTCCGCCGTTTATGCGTATGGAGATAAGTTCGACTTCGAATGCGAGAGTGGCGTTCGGAGGGATCGTGGGGGGCGATCCGCGTTCACCATACCCCAATTCGGGCGGTATCACAAGGCGCCGTTTCCCGCCGACCTTCATTCCCGGAATTCCCTCATCCCACCCTTCAATAACCTCGCGCGCGCCGATCGTGAATTCAAAAGGTTCTCCCCGATCGTAAGAGCTGTCGAATTTCTTGCCGTCCTCAAGCGTTCCTATATAATGAACGGAGACAGTATCTCCAATTTTCGCTTCCGCGCCGCCCCCGAGAACCAAATCTTCTCTGAGAAGATTGCTTTTTTCTTCTTCCATGGGTGGAGAAATTTTAAATGTTTCGCCGAAGTTCGTGGTCGAGCTCCAGGAATATGCGCCTGCGAGTATCGCGATTGCGATTATTGTGAACGTGATTGTTTTGATCATAAAATTTTTCTTGAGAATATTTTTTGGCGAAACGGAATGCGAAGGTTTGCCTTGGGGGCGCCATTGACAGGAGCAAGTAAAGTGTACTATAAGGAAAAATCAGCTCCTAATTTTTGAAATTCAAGAGTCCGGACACGGGCGCTAAATCCTAGCCTCCCTGAGGCTGTTTCCCCAGATTTAGCGTCCATGCCCGGACTTTTTGTTATCCACAGCCATGTGGACAACTTTTCGTTGACACCCTACCGTTTGGAATTATACCATCCTCTCTGTAGGAATATAGGGTTGAGGTTCGCCTCGCAGGGGAAACCGGGGCAAAGAAGCATTTATGCCCATTTTCATTGCGTGGCAATTCACGGATTTTGAGTTACTGAGAACCATCTTCGATGAGTAATACGAAGGTGGTTCTTTTTTGTTACCGAAGTCATTTGCTTGAAACGAGAAAGGTCGGAAAATCGATATACATAAATAAAAAACAATGAAGAAAATTCTTTTAGGTATTAGCGCTTTGATGGTGGCACTTGCGGTCGTACCGCTTTTCGCCGCATTTGAAGCGCACGTGATTAACGTAACTGCAAAGATCGAGAATGCGCTTTCTGTGCCCGTTGACCCCATCACCTTCGGCACGGTCTTCCCGCAAGAACGTCTCGAGAAAAGCCTCCGCGTCGCACTCTCGCAATCCTTCCTTGATGAGGGTAGGGTTGATGACGTGGACTACATTATCCGTCAGAAGCCGAAGTGCGGTGTGACTACTTTAGATGGGCAGACGCTCGTTGACGGGAGCACCCAGACCGGCCATGTAATCGTAGGTGACAATCCGGCTACTCCTCTTGTAGTAGAGACATACTGGATCGACTGCGGTGACGCACCAGTGCAGTTTAATCCCCAGACACACATATACGGTCTTCTTCCGATGCTGTGTCCCTACATCTCAAAGCATCCGGACGGTCGACCTTCAAACGACGGTCGGCTTGAATCGTTCCACGAGCCCTTCATTATCAGTAGCAGCTCCATTATCTGGAATGACACGAAGGGGCATCTCGCGAAGTCCCAGCAGGATGTCGAGGACAACTGGATTATCGACCTCGCCGTACCATGTTTCGGCGGCTACTGCGCGCAGGATTGGGCTGACTTCGTGCTCGCGCACAATGAGTTTGCGGATCCAGACGACTACACTCAACCGATTGCGAACGAGCACAAGATTTTCGGCTGTGATCTTTGGATCGAGGTGACGGGAGTGAGCCTCCCGGGTCTGGGCTGCAAAGACAAGATTGACTTGATGCTCGTGCTCGATCGATCCGGAAGTATTAGTTCGTCTGAACTTACGACCTTGAAGACCGCTGCCAAAGCGTTCGTGGACTCTCTCGCTCCCTCGCTTCTCGGCGCGCATATCGGGCAGTCGAGTTTCTCGACAAACGGCACGCTTGATCTTCACTTGAGCGACGACGGGACGACAATCAAGGCTGCGATTGACGCGATTGCGGCCGTCGGATTCACGAACCTCAAGGAGGGGATTGAGCTTGCGGATGGCGAACTTGACAACCCCGGCGACGGACACGACCGCGCGGACGGCGACTCGCCTGACTTTATGGTGATCATCACGGACGGCGCTCCGAACGAGCCCGGTACCGACACAGAAGCTCGTGCAGCCGCGAAGGATGCCGCCGATGCCGCGAAAGCCGACGGTATTGAAATCTTTGTCGTAGGCGTAGGAACCACGACGAGTACTGCGGACTACCTGAAGCTCAACATCGCAAGCGGCGTGGATCACTACTTTGATGCCGCCGACTTCGATTCGCTCCAAACCGTCCTCGAGGACCTTGTAACCTGCAACCAATAGATTGCGGTCAAATCTCGCCCGCAATAATCGAAAAATTATTGTAGGCGGGAATTTGGCCATAATCAGCCTTCCGCTTCCGTCCAATGCTATAGCGAGCGGAAGCGGATGGCGGATCATTCCGTCTCAAGGCGCGGATGGCCAAAAGAAAGGTCGATACAGTTCTTTAGATGAAACGGCAGTGCCGAAAGAATACATAAGTCGGCATGCGCCAAGGGTCGAGGCCATTCTCTTTACGAGAATGGCGAAAATGAAATCAATACACACAAAATACATACATGAAGAAAATTCTTTTAGGTATTAGCGCTTTGATGGTGGCACTTGCGGTCGTACCGCTTTTCGCCGCATTTGAAGCGCACGTAATTAACGTAACTGCAAAGATCGAGAACGCGCTTTCTGTGCCATTGAAGTCGATTGACTTCGGTACTGTGTTTCCCCAGGAGCACTTGGATAAGCCGTTGAGCATTGCGCTCTCGCAGTCGTTCTTGGATGAGAGGCGAGTTGATGATGTTGAATACATCATTCGTCAGAAGCCGAAGTGCGGCGTGACCACGGATAAAGGCACGGTTCTCGTTGGTCCGACTGCCACCGGTCATGTCAGCGTTGATGCGAGCGGTGCGGTCGTAATTGACTGCGGTCCAGATCCTCGCGAGCTTGACACAAGCGGAAATCCTTTGCCGGTTGGCAGTAGCTGGGGTGTTCTTCCGTCCCTTTGTGAATATATTTCCAAAGAGGGTCCGGACACGAACGATGGAGATCTCGCTTCGTTCCACAAGCCGTACAACGTTTCAGGAACCGACGTAATTTGGAACGATGTCCACGGCCGATTGGCAAAATCAGACACTGATACCGAAGACACGTTGCCTGGTGATACCGTAGACACTTGGACCATTGATCTCGCAGTTCCCTGCTTTGGCGGATACTGCGCGCAGGACTGGGCTGACTTTGTCCACGGCATCAATCCTGATGCTGGCGACCCGGCACAGTACACCCAAGATATCGACAACGAGCACAAAGTGTTCGGCTGCGATCTCTGGGTTGAGGTAACTGGAGTTTCGGAGTTTGCCCAGCCCGAAGAATAGTTCACTTCTTAGAGCGCCATGGCCGTCCGGTATTCGTGACGGCGTAGCGCATTTACTTCTATGAAGAAGATACTTGTCGGTTTTGTAGGGCTCTTGGCGGTGCTTGTGGTTACGCCACTTTTCGCCGCCTTTGAGGCGCACGTGATCAACGTCACGGCGCAGATTGAGAACGCTCTCTTTGTCCACCCCGCGAGCCGCAAGTTCGGCACGGTGTTTCCGCAGGAGTATTTGGAGCAGGGAATATTCGTGACATTCAGCGAATCATTCTCTGAAGAGGATCAGACGAGAGTGGGGACGGTAAAGTACAAAATCGTACAGAAGCCGAAGCCGCTTGAGTCGTACGAGCTCGCGGTCGGCGTAAGTGCCGCCCGCACATGGTGTCACGACAACTATCCGACATCCACGTTCAGCTCAACCGACCCGAGCTGGCAGGGGTATCTTACGAACTGCTACCCCTCGCTCTGTCCATATCTCTCAAAGACACCTGATAGGAACCCATTGCCGGGAAATGACACCGGCGTGCCGGCGTTCCACGACCCCTTCGCGACCTCATCGGTCGCGACCGGCCGGATCAACAAATTCGGCACGGACGTAGGGGACACGTGGATCATCGATCTCGCAGTGCCGTGCTTTACGGGGCAGTGTGCGCAGGACTGGCCGGATTTTGTGGCTTCACACAATCCGTTGGCCAACCCGAGCGATTACACCCTGCCTCCGGAGCTCGAGCACTCCGTCTTCGGCTGCAACTTGTGGTTCGAGGTGACGGACATCTTCTAACTCGCCCGCCTAAGTTTTGCCCCGCAAAATTTTGGCGTGGTTGATCGTTCACTCCGCGGCGTGCACTTGTGAAGCGGGCCGCGGGGATGAGTGATGAACGCATCGCTCAACTTTGACAAATGAACAAGGGTATCGCTCGGGAATAAACCCCCCGCCACTCTTCTTTTCGGAACCGTGGTCCGCTCGTTCCGGCGACGAGCGTCCGCTGCCTCTCGACATTGCGATCCGCCTTCGGCGGAACCAAGCTCGCAATGCCTCCGAGAGCTTCCTCAAAAGAGAGTAGGCGGGAGCAGTAATAGCCCATTGCCTCGCTCTACTCCTTTAAGGAGGGCGGTTCTGGACATTTTTGGGGAGTGGTGGAATAATGGGGGGGTATGGAAAACGGTGAAAACAAGGACGGACTCAAGGCCTCTTTTCGGGCTCGTTGGTTTAGCCGCTGGTTTGAAAAGCAGGCGGGCAGGCCGGTCAAGCGGAGCGACAAGGTGATCGGGGTCATTCTCCTCATCGTGTTTCTCTTCGTCTTCTACGTGATGCTCGACGCGAACAAATACCGCGCCATGGTCAACGTAATTGAGGGAGAGGGAAAGGTGGGAGTGAACCCCACGGCGAACGCGCTTGACTTCGGCGATCTCTCGCGCGGCACCTCGGCGGTGCGGCGGGTGGAGCTCAAAAACGGCACGTTCATGCCCGTTTACATAATGATCTTTAAGATTGGCTCGATCAGCGACCTTATGGACGTGAGCAAGAATTACTTCCGTCTTGCGCCCGGCATCGACGAGAAAATCGAGTTCACCACCTACGTCCCCGCCTCGGCCGAACTTGGCAAGAACTATACCGGCCGCGTGTTCCTCTTTAAGGTTCCGACGTTCGGCCTCTAAACGGCGCTCCGGCGCAAGACTCGTGAAAGAAGGGAGGGCATTGTGTGTGCCTCAACCCTGTCTCGTGACGATTGAATATTTATGGAGAATCAGCCACTCATAACCGAAGAGAAGGAAGCTCCGCGCAAAAAGCCGCGACGGTTTTTCCTGAACGCCGTTATCTATCTCGCGATTGTGCTCGGCCTCGTTCTCGGTATGCCGCGTTTTCTCTCGTGGGCCCTCCACACTCCCTACCCGATGGCGGCGATCACCTCCGGCTCAATGTGGCCGGTCTTGAAGGAAGGCGACCTCGTTTTCATTCAAGGAATTCTAAAGGAGGAAATCGAAGTGGGGGATGTGATTGTCTACCAGAACGGCGCGCGAGGGGGATTCACCATCCACCGCGTGGTCGAACTTAACGAAACTACCCTTGTTACTAAAGGAGATGCGAACTTCACCGAAGACGCGCCCGTGGAGTATGAAAATGTAGTGGGGCGCACACTCTCGCTCTTCGGGAAATACGTGCGCATTCCGCGTCTCGGCTCAATAACGGTATTTGCAAACAATCTGAGGAAATAAGCCAATGAAACAGTGGTCATCCAAATCCAAATATATTGACTGCATCATTATGAGGAAACCAACTTTAGACAAAAGTATTGCATCTCGTTCCCAGTCGGCACACAACCGCCCCTCAGTTAAAGCCGCCTCGCGTGCGTTTCCCGCACTCACGGTGCGGCGCGCGATAAACTTTTTCCTCGTTTCAAAACTCTCGCTGGTGCTTATTCTCGCCGCGTTCGTGCTTCCGCTCTCGGCATTCGAAGCGCATGTGATTAACGTCACGGCGACGATTGAACGGCCTCCGAATCAGTGCGACGCGCTCTCAGTGGGATATTGGAGAAATCACGAGGGGTGTACGCAGGGCGGGAACGGTTCGACTATTTGGGCAAGCCAGGTAAGCGCGTTGAGCTCCTCGCTTTTCTCTGGTGTCTTTGCAAGTACCACAGGGTCGCAGATGTGTTTCAATTTGTGGATTCCGAACTGCCCGTCTGGGAATTCTGTTGCCTCAAAATTGTGCAAAGCGAAAGCAATGACGCTCGGTGACGAACTAAACCTTGTTTCGGGACGGCTCGATCTCGCGGCGCTCCTTGCGGGCGCCGACAACGGTTCCTCGGCATTCCTGAACCTCGGGTTGAATTCAAACTCGACTATCCAAGAGGCGCTTACCGTAATCGAAGCGATTCTCGCAAATCCGGGTTCTACTGTGCTTCAACTCACCAACGCCGCAGCGGTTGCCGAGCGTATTTACGCGTTCTACGAAGATGAAAATCCCCAGAAGCCGGCGTGCATCTACAGCTTGGAACAGTTCGCGCAGTTTACTCCGTCTTCCGCCGTGGAGTCCGTAACAATCATAGAAGAAGCGATCGTTCCCGATGAAGCCGCGGAATCGGAAGAAGTTTTAGTTTCTGAAGAAACAGTGAATGTTTCGAGCACGGAATCGGTTTCCGATCCTTCCGCCACTTCGACTGCGGAGGGAACCTCATCTCCAGAGCTGTCCGGGGATACTGCGTCAAGCACCAGTATTACGGAAATCTCTTCTCAAGAGGGGATAAGTACAACCACCGATTCAGGAACGACGGAGCAGATCCCTCTGGAAGATCTTTCCGCTTCTTCGACCACGTCTTCGACGAATCAGGAAATTGCACCCACAACTGAAAGCTCTTCTTCCACGCAAGCTTCTTCTACGGAACCAGTTACGGCAGCAGTTGAATAAGAATTTTTTCTAAAGTTGCAGAGAAAGGTTTTTTACGAGGCCGTTTTTTGTGGTATCATTGCTTCCTGATGAGATATTTCCGATCGAAGGGAAAAGTTTTCGTTGCAATGTCGGGAGGAGTTGATTCTTCCGTTGCGGCGTTGCTCCTCAAAAAACAGGGCTATAACGTCGTGGGAGTTTTTATGCGCTGTTTCAATCTTGACGGGTGCGCGGAACGGGACGCGGAGGACGCGCGCCGCGTCGCAGAAAAATTAAACATCCCGTTCTATGTGTGGGATTTTGAGGAGGAATATAAGAAGCGCGTGGTGGAGTATATGATCGATGGATATCGGACGGGGATTACCCCGAATCCGGACGTGATGTGCAACAAGGAAATCAAGTTCGGAATTTTTTTTGAGAAGGCGTGCGCGGCGGGGGCGGACTATGTGGCGACGGGACATTATGTGCGGAAACTTCGCCTCGCGAGAACCGGCGTCGCTCCGCTTCCAGCGAGCGGAGCGCGCCTGCATCTCGGCCTCGCTCGTCCCGCCAAGGCGGGACACCAAGCTCGCTCGGCCTCCGATAGCTTCTCGCAAGACGAAGTTTCCTTTGGTTTGGGGATTGCGAGGGATGAAAATAAAGATCAAAGTTATTTCCTTTGGACATTGACGCAGAAACACCTGGAACACTGCCTTTTCCCAATCGGTGATTATTTGAAATCCGAAGTACGTGCGATCGCAAAAAAGGCGGGACTTTCCACCGCGGAGAAAAAA
>CAYHEU010000024.1:0-11409 GCA_964355785.1 uncultured Candidatus Saccharibacteria bacterium
GAACCCGGTCTACATGCACCCCATGCATGCGTACTACCGGTATACTACAGCCCGTTTGAGCTTATTCATTATCCCCCAAAACCCCTTGCCTTTTCAATAATCATCCGGTGGACCCCGTCTTCGTTGATCGCCGATTCAATTTCCGAGAAGTTCTGTGTGTCTGCCTTTACCTCGATGATCCCGTTTACGGTTTCCAGCAGCCGTTCATGGGTCTCGGCTGGTTTTTCCTTCCCCGTTTTTTTTGCATAGCGCCAAAAGGCCTCGAGCTGGATCTTAATTTGGAAAAGGAGCTGAAACTGCAGTTTGTGTTCCGCAAGTTCTTCTCGTATCCTTCGGAAGTCTTTTTTCTTTTCTTCGGCGGCTTCCTGTCCCGCAGAAGATTCGCTTTTGAGCGCCGGGTGTCGTTGATGAGTTTTGAAGGCGAGAAGGAGCGTGGCTACTTCCTCCATCGTTTTTTGATCTGCGCCCACCACTACCCTTGGTATTGGAAGAAGTTCTTTTTGGACTCCCCTCGACTCGAAATATTTTACGCGGGAGAGTTCTCCTTTCTCGATAGAGGTTCGGATTTTGTCGAACTTTTTAGTGAGATGCTCACCGCTTTTTGTGACATCGATTGCAAGCGCAAGGTATGAGTGGTCAATTCCCTCTTCAAACTCGACTATGCTGTCCACGCCATTTACGACGTCGTCGAATCGGGAGGGGACGATGACGATTGCACTCTCGCCAAACCAGTCGCTCGAATCGATCTGATCGTTCACAATGGCTTCAAGGAGCGCTCCGCGCTGGCGCCAGAATTTTGCCTCCGGGTTGGCCGCTGCTGTCCATCTCAAATTCTTTCTCGCGTCTTGCGAGAAATGCAAGATCGTGGTCTATGGTTTTTTGACCGTGAACGTTGGCAAACCCCTCCGGATTTACAGCCTGTGCCTGGTTTTTTGGCACGATCAGCCGATACAGTTTTTCTTCGACCTCCGAGAGTTCCGGCCACCGTCGTTCGGCGAGTAGGGTCTCGGGTGTTTCTCGGCGCATTACGCGGATTTATGAAGCTTCTTTAAACAACTCGTGCAAATCCTTTTTCGTATGCCGCCCACTTTAGCCCATTGGAGATTGGGATATTTTCTTGAAGTTGTGGTGGGGTTGTAGTGGCCGCGGAGAAGCTTCCGTTTTCCACGGATCACTGATCCCTTGCCGCATATTGTGCATTGTCTCATGAGAGTATTCGCGAATAATGCGAATTTCGGTTAATAATGCCAATACAACTTTCGATTCGCGTTATTACCAAATTTCTTATTCGCGATATTAGTGATTACTCCAATTTCACTCTTACCTTTTTGCTCCTCTGGCGGTTCAATTTCGGGAGGTGAATCGTGAGAATTCCATTCTTGAAGTTTGCGTAAGTTTTTTCGGCGTCAACTTCTTGAGGGAGGATTACCGAGCGGGAGAATCTTCCCCAGTAACACTCCTGATAGAAATAATCCTCGTCCTTGACCTCCTTATCCCGATGCCGTTTGCCCTTCACGGTGATCGAATCGCTCGTCACGTTGATATCTATGTCATCGGGGTTTACGCCCGCGACCGCCGATTCCACGACGATTTCCGAAGGGGTCTGATACACGTCAATCGTGAGTTGCCCCTCGGGCTCGCTCTCGACCCCTGTTTGCTCCCGCGACGTTGAAATTTTGGAATGGCTTGCGGTCGCTCCGCCCGCTTTTGCGAGTTCGATTTTTATCTCGCCCTCGTTCCCGAGATCCTCAAGATTCTGATTCGCCAAATTCTCAAAAAATTTTTCGTCTTGCTGTTCCATTGTTCCGATAAATAATTCTTTTTGTGACCTTTGTGGTGTTACACCGATTTTTCTTTCAAATTTTCGAAATCATTGAGAACAAAAAACCCTACAGTAACGAGAAGAATTACGGGATAAATGATACTGCCGAAGATGATTATAAGGTAATTGAATACCGCATGCAAGCCGGAGGCGAGAATAAGCCCCCGTATGATGAGTTTTTTCGAGCCGAAACTCCTTATGCTCATGGCCCACCAGTAACCGATAACCCCCGCAGTGAGCGAATGAAGAAGCGTTGCGCCTACGAACCGTAACGAGGCGGTTTCGACGGTGCGGCCAGGAAGAAAAACTTCGCCACTCACGAGGTTCAGGGCGCCGAAGTTCTCGAGCGCCGCGAATCCAAGTCCCGCGACGATTGCGTAGATCATCGCATCAACCGGTTCATTAAATGCGGGATTCTTATGAACGGCGGAATACGCCGCCGCGAACTTGAAAAATTCTTCAACCGCTGCAAAGAGAATAACCGCGAAGATCGCGGTGTCCGCTATCCTGAATCGCGAGAACGCGATATTTATGATTCCTTCCGCAAACAATGCAAGAAATGCGAAAATGATACCGTAGACAAACGTGAGCGCGAGAAGTTTTTTCGGCTCGGGATGGAGGTCTTCGCGGAGGTAGAAAAAGAGCCAGGCGAAGCTTGGGAGAAATGCCAGTATGATGCCGAGGGTGGTCATAGTATCTTAGTCCGAATTTCTTACCATTCTTCGACCATCAGCAATTTCTTCGGATGGATTTTTTGCCAAATTTCTTCCGTTACGAAAGGCATGAATGGATGAAGAATTTTCAGGGATTCCGAAAGGATTGTCTCGAGCGTGCGGTACGCCGCGGCTTTATCGTCCTCGTCGTTTCCCTGGAGCCGCGGCTTCGCCTCCTCGATGATTTTATCCGCGAATGTGTGCCAAATATAGTGATAGATCGTTTCTGCGGCAAGGTGGAACTCGAATTTCTCCATGTGTTTCGTAGTTTTCGTTTTTACGTTTTTAAGCTCCTTAAGGTTTTTTTTATCCTCCGCCCACGGAGAAACAGTTTTCGGCATTTTTTCCGGTTTATGCATCAGCACGAATCTTGCGATATTCCAAATCTTTGTTGCGAAGTTGCGGTACCCTCTGATTTTCTCCTCCGAAATTACAATGTCGTTTCCCGGGGTATTTCCAACCGTAAGCGCCATCCGGACGGCATCCGTGCCATAGATCTCGGCAACGCCCAAAGGGTCGATCACGTTGCCTTTCGATTTCGACATTTTCTGGCGGTCTTTGTCACGCACAAGCCCGTGGAGATAGACGGTTTTGAAGGGAACTTTGCCGGTTCGGTAAAGGCCGAGCATTACCATCCTCGCGACCCAGAAGAAAAGGATGTCGTAGCCGGTTTCCATCACGTCCGTCGGGTAGAATTCTTCAAAATCGGATTTTTTGTTATGTGTTATGTGCTTTGTGTTGTGTGTCGACATTAATGTAGCGAACGGCCATTGGCCGGAGGAGAACCACGTGTCAAACACGTCAGGGTCCTGCTCATACAGATCACCGCCGCATTTGGAGCACGGATCTAACATGTCCAGTTGTATGGCCTCGGCATTTTTAGTTTCGTGCGCAAACATTTGTTGTACGTCCCAGTTTTTGAGTCGCTTGAGGAGCGTCTTCATGACTCCAGAGTGGGTGACAATAACTATATTTTTATGATGGTGGTTTTTTTTGTGGTGTGCGAAAGCCGCGCTTACTCGTTCTTCGGCCTCCTTATACGTTTCGTTCTCGGCAGATTTGTCATCGTAATGAGTAAAAAGCTTGGGGTATTTTTTGTCGATCTCGACATTCAGCATTCCTTCGGCCCTGCCCTCGTGTCTTTCCCTGAACGCTTTATCAAAGACAATTTCTGCTCCGGTGGCCTTGGAAATGATTTCCGCGGTTTCGCGGCATCGAACCAAATCGGAACTAATGATAAGATCAACCTTTTTACTCGTGAGCGTCTCTGCCGTCCGCTCAACCTGGCGACGCCCCTCTTCGTTCAGGGGAATTTCATGTTTTTGGCCCGCGGATCGTCTTTCTTTATTCCAATCGGTTTGGCCGTGACGGACGATGAACCAATGTGCTTTTATGTCGGGATTGATCTTCGGCTCGCGGCAACCAAGGCAAAACCACGCGGGAATCCGTATGCCCCAGACGATTTGGCGCGAGATGTTCCAGTCGCGGATATTTTTTAACCAGTTGAAATATGTCTTTTCCGAATGTTTGGGGAATATTTTTATCCTGCCCGACTTAACTGCTTTTATCGCCGGCTCGGCCAGCAGTTTCGTCTTTATAAACCACTGCGGTTTGGGGAGCGGTTCTAGGGTATTCCCGCACTTATAGCAGGTTGCGATCTGGTGTGTGTAATGCGGATCAACTTTCTCTAGGATGCCGATTTCTTTCATTCGCGCGGCAACTTTCTCGCGTGCGTCGGCAACTTTGAGCCCCTTGAATTCGCCAACCTCGCCCGTAAGGCGGCCAGTTTCGTCAATAATTACTTTCGGTCCCGGAATTTCGTTTTTGTGGCGTTGCCAGATTTCAAAGTCCACTGCGTCGTGTGCGGGCGTGACTTTTACCACTCCTGTTCCAAATTTTTGATCCACCGCGTCGTCGCCGATTACCTTAAATTTCAAAGGTCCTAAGACTCCTTTTGCTTCAATAATTTTTCCGATATATTTTTTATAACGCTTGTCTTTGGGATTTACCGCGAGCGCCGTATCGCCGAATTTTGTTTCTGGACGGACGGTTGCGAGCGTGAGCGGGCCGTATTTGATGTAATAGAGTGGATCTTCGCGCTCTAGATACTTCACCTCAAGATCGGAGAGCGCCGTGCGGTGCTTTGGACACCAATTCACGATTTTGAGATCGCGGTATACCAAGCCGTCTTTCCAGAGTTTTTCAAAGGTGTCGTAGACAGTTTTTACAATCTCTGGATCAAGCGTAAATTTCTCCCGTGACCAGTCGCAAGAGCTCCCCAGCTTTTTTGTCTGGGCATACATTATTTCTTTGTTCTTTTGTGTGAAGTCCCAGATTTCTTGCCAGAGCTCCTCACGGTCAATCTCGTAGCGATTCCGCCCTTCTTTTTCCAGTTTTTTATCGTAGACTACCTGTGTTTCAAATCCTGCGTGGTCCGCGCCGGGGAGCCAGAGCGTCCTACGCCCGCGCATACGCCAAAAGCGGACTAAGACATCTTGGAGCGTGAGCCCCACCGCATGCCCGATGTGGAGAGAGCCATTGGCGTTATTCGGCGGCATGATGATACAGAAGGGTTTATGGTTTAGGGTTTGGGGTTTAGGAGATGGTAAATTATCGGGGTTGAAATACCCGGACTTTTCCCAGAGCCGATAAATTTTTTCCTCAACGGACTTATGATCGTATCGTGTGTCTAGATTTTCCATTGATGTATTTAATTCTACCTCCACACCAGACAACTTTAAAGCCCCGATTAAGAACCAAAAGCTGTTGTGATATGGGGTCTGTCGCGCGTTGCGAAAAACAGTTGCTCTGCGGAGTACCCTGCGGTAGTCTGTGTCAAGATCCGATTTACTTTTTAGGGAGGATAGCCCCATGAACATTTCTTTGAGAAGGAATGGCTCTGCGTTTCGGGGGTTTGCTTGCAGTCGAATGAGGCACTGCTATCTGACTCGTGGTGAGTCTTCCTTGACCCCTGATATCACAGAGGAAGATTATGGAGAAATCATCATGGGAAGTTCTGCCGAAGAGCTGTATTGCCCCACGACGGCAAACACAGAGAGCGGCAACGAAGCGTGACGGAACTTATCTTTTCAAGCTCGTCTTACCCCCCCCTCGCTTTTTGGCACGGCTTCGTTCGTGCCACTTTTGTTATAATAAAGGTAATGAAAGAATCGAGAATCGGCCTCGCGCCGATCAAATTTTTTTGTTGTATACTTTTAATATGAAGCTGTGGAAATCAAGAATAGGCCTGCTATTCGTAATAATCTATTTTGTCCTTATCTTCCTGATTTCTGTCTTTAGTAAAATCGCTTTTGGAAATTGCCAAGGGATGGTATGTCTGGGCATAGCTTATCTCCGTATAATTTCTCTTCCGTTTTTCTTCCCCATTGTATTTCTTGCCGACTTATTTTTTTCCCACCACTGGGGATACATAGTAACTACCATTACCTCGCCGTTTTTATCAGCCGTGAAAGTATTTAGCGCAGCTATAGTTAGGTGGTATATATTAGCCGTTATCCTTAATGGCGCTATCCTTTATCTGATAGTCGCTGTGATTGAAAGACATATTCGTAGGAGAAGTGTACAAAGCTGGCAAGCCGGGGAATTGCCTCCAGAACAATGAAAAACCGAACCGGCCTTGCGCCGATCATAATCATCCTCATCATCGCCGCCGCGGTTCTTGCCGGCGGGGGTGCCTATTATGTTTCGCAAAAAGGAGCGAGCAACGCACTCTGGTATTCGTATGGAAACGATGCGCTTGGCGGGGATTCAAATGTTCAGCGTCCATTTCCTGTTTCTAGATCGACGGGGGAATGTGCCGACGGTGCTACGCCCCTGTGTGCCCCCGGGACTATGCCCGTGTGTAGAGACAAGAAATGGATATGCGAGAAGGCTTCAAGCACGAGTTTAATAACAGATACTTCTGCCTGGCAAACCTACCGCAATGAGCAGTATGGGTTCGAATTCAAAATTCTATCAAACTGGAAAGTCAGCGTATCCTCCACAAAGGGTGTTCGTGGGGATACAACGATACTTGACGTTAAAAATTTAAGAAAGAAATATACGGTTGAAGATAGTGAGTTTGTTCCTGTAATCATTTCAACTGTTGCCGTTACTTCGAACGACATCGGAGATTATTTAACGAATGAGAATGTGAGAGCTCTTTACCAAGGAAATCGTATGATGATTGGCGGAGAAACGGCATATATTGTTCAAGGCGCGTTAGGTTCTGTAGGCCATGACTTTCGCGTACTGTTTCATAACGGCAGAGCATATGAATTTAATACCCACGCAACCTTAATTGGAAGTGCAAATTATTATCCGAAAGTCGGTGCGGTGGATAAAGAAGAAATTGATATTGTTTTCAATGGTATTATATCCACCTTCAAATTTATTTCGCCATAAAAATATGAAATATCGAACCGGCCTCGCGCCGATCATAATAATTCTCATTGTTGCCGCCGCGCTCATTGCTGGTGGAGGTGTTTATTTTGTAAACAAATTTAAGACAACGACGACCCCGCGCGATATGCAGAAAAGAATCGAGATGAGAAGTATCTCTGCTGAACTGGATAAACTTGGTATTAAAAGAAATGGTGATCTCGCCCAGCGGACAGAGCAGCTTCCTAGTAGTTTAAACGATGCGCAGTGGGAACCGCTTGCGGCAACGTGCAGCCAGGGTGGATATGATATTGCTCCGTATGCCGGTAAAACATTGACGTTCACGGGTTTTCCGATAGAGGAGGTTGACGCAACGGGAATTCCTATGAATGTTTCAGTGATGACATCGGATGATACGGTCGTATGTGTTTATAAGGCGGTCGGCAAGGGAAGCAGCGCAACTCCCGGGTTGTTTCCCGTGGGTAAGGTTACTTCTCGAACCATTCCCACAGATTGGCAAACCTACCGCAACGAGCAGCGTGGATTTGAGTTCCGGTATCCTGCCGAATGGAAAGAATGTTCCGCGCCAATCCCGCATTCTTCGTGGGGTGACAACTCTCAATATGTGCAAGAAATAATGATTGCGGGTTTCGCGTTGCAAGGTTCGTCATGCAGCGATCCAGATGTGCGTTTGTCCTTTGAGCCATCAATTGCGAAAGCGTATCCGACCTATGATGCGCTTAAGAATGAGTTTCTCGCAAAGGGGTGGGGTGGAGGTGTTAGTGTTGTGTCGGGATACGGAATTTTCGCAGTCGGCTTTATTCCAGAGGAAATTAATATAGGTACTAAAAGGGGATTACGTGTACACGAAGAATCACAAGGTGGGTATACCATTGTTCCCAGGGTTCGAGGTGTGTACACATATATTGGCCCCGATCTCTTAAGGATTGGATACTACGAGGAAAAAGCAGGGACTGTGATTGACCAAATACTCTCCACTTTCAAGTTTATTACTCCGACCACGAGTATTGATGCTTCCGCCTGGCAAACCTACCGCAACGCGCAATATGGATTTGAGGTGAAGTATCCTCAAGGGATGAGCGTGGTTGGTTTTTCGGAAAATATGTGGGGAGGGCAAGAATCTCGCAAAGCCTTACCCGATGATAAGTGGATTGAAATATTTAGGCATGATGTAACGAGCGGCAATGATTATCGGGTCGTAATGATTAGAATTGAACCAACTTCACTTGATTTCCTAAAATATTACCCCGATGATCCGACGCCAGTTGAAAATTTGGGCTCGGAACGCTTTTATAATACCTCAACGAATCAGTACTTCGACGCTTTCAGATTCAAAGAATCCAGTGAAGGCGGGGATACGACTTATTTGGTTATAAAAAAAGACCAGCATCAGTATATAATCGAAGTAAAACTCGAAAATTATGAAGATCAATCTGCAGACAATAACTTACGTCAGCAGATCCTCTCCACCTTCAAATTTATTTCGCCATAGGAGCTAGATATTCAAATCTCCCCGCGCCTCAAGTTTATATTTTTTGCCTCTTAAGTGCGCCAAATATCCCGCCGCGGCGATCATGACGGCGTTGTTTGATTTTTTGAGATACAAGAGGTATAGTAAAAGGCAATGAGAAAAGCCGTGAAATATTATCACAAACAATTGCCGCTTTTCGTTGAGAAAGACGAAGACGGTTTTTATATTGTGGAATGTCCTATTCTTGAGGGATGCTACAGCCAGGGTAAGACGCTTGACGAAGCACTCAAGAATATCCGAGAAGTTATTGCGCTTGTTCTTGAAGAGAAAAAGAACAGAGAGGTTCTCAATTCCTATCGTCCTCAAGAGATAAGTCTTCACACCATTACGATTTAACACATGCCGCTGCTCCCGCACTTGTCTGGTCGTACCCTCATTAAGGCGCTGGAGAAGTTTGGATACCGAGTGGTGCGCCAGCGGGGAAGCCATATGCGACTTGCCTGCCCGGGAAAGAAATCGGTTACCGTCCCCAATTATCCATCGGTGAGCAAGGGACTTTTGCAAAAAATTTTGAGAGACGCCGAGATCTCGCCAGAAGAATTTATAAAACTTTTATGAAAAACAGAGAAGGTCTCGCGCCGATCATAATCCTTCTCATCATCGCCGCCGCGGTTCTCGCGGGCGGGGGAGGGTATTTTGCGTACCGACAATATGCAGTTCCTATGCCACAGAATTACGAAGAGTGTATTACGAGAGGCGGCGAACAAGGTGGGGGAATTGGAAATATATGGTGCAAATTCCAAGGACGGTTATTTCAAGGCCCCCCGCAAACAATAGAAGATATCAATACCTCCACTACCTCTGAAATACTTACGTCTTGCGATACAGACAAACAATGTCCTTCTGGGTTTGTGTGTGATTACTCGTATATATTGCCAAAAGGTTGGGATGAAAGTCGAGCAAAAACAGAAGGAGATCAACTGTGTCATAAAGGTTGCGCAACCGATGCCGATTGTGGTGCGGGCAATACTTGTCTAGAAAAGAGACTATTTGCAGGCGATATTGAAACTGCCGCAAAGTTCTGTGTGAATAATCTCAAAGAAAACACGCAGGATTGGCAAACCTACCGCAACGAGCAGTATGGGTTTGAGGTGAAGTATCCTTCGGATTATGTCATTGGGAATAGAGATATCACGCGTTCCATTATGGAGTCTCGTTCGATTGTGCTTCGGGAAAATGCCAGTGGATCGCAGAGTCTGGGGATTCAGATCTCGGTGGAGGTAATTTTCCCCGACGAGATAGGTGCTGAGTACCACCCGCCACAAACCAATTTACAGTACTTGGATTATCTCAAAAACCCCACCGTGTCAGAAACCGTTGGTTCTGTTGCTGTCGGTGACAAAATTGTTTCTGTTGTTCTCTTTAAGAACAAGAATCCGGGGGAGCTCGGCGATTTTAGGAATACTTTGGTCGCAGTGTTGGACTGGGACAACACGAGCGTTGTGGTGAAATTAACTCCCGCAACATCCAGTCTGTTTACGGAATTCTTTAAAATCATCTCCACATTCAAATTTATTTCGCCAAATAATTCTCAATTAACACAATGTATCAACGAGTGGCAAAAGACAGAAAATTTAGGGTATTCTCTTTCATTCATCCAGTTGGGGTTACTTGATGTTGGTTTCAAAAAGAGTGCATCGGAGAATGAGATTCGGACGTTTATAAAGTCTAAGGGGCTTACGCTCAATTACTATACCGATCTTATAAAATTTGCAAGAGTGGAAATTCCCAGTGGAAAAGAAATTGAATGGATTTGCAACTTGACAGACAATAGACTGCCCTCCGTCAAAGTTTCGGAAGATATACTAGTCAAATACGCGCACACCGTGCCAAAGCCGGTTCCACCGCCAAATTAACTGCTTATATATTCAAATCTCCCCTCGCCCCGATAGCGCAAACTGCGTTTAACTACGGGGGCAGGCTGCACGATTGTATTTCTAATCTATTCTCTAATTCGCGCGAATTAGAGAATAGATTGTTGGAGCCAGATGTCCATGTCGCTCTTGTATAAAATAGTTGAGGCCATTGACAACCTAAAATCGGAGATTATAATAATGTTATAATATCAACATGACCCAAAAAGTATTAAAAGTAGGCAGTTCCGCCGCGGTTACTATTCCCAAGAAATCGCTTGAAGAATTGGGGCTTAAAGTTGGCGACTATGTGGTAGTTGAGGTGGATAAGAAGCGAAAAGTTGTGGTCATCGAGCCGGCACGAAAAAAGATTACCGAGGAACTTTTGGATTGGACTGACGCGTTTATCGAGCGATATAGGCCGGCGCTTGAGGCGCTTGCAAAAAAATAGTGCTCGATGAAGTATCTCGCGGGAGAAGAAATTCTTGTTATTCACGCGAGGATTATTGACGAAACGGGCGGACTACACGGTGTCCGCGACACCGGTCTTTTTCTTTCTATTCTGGAGAAGCCGAGAATGAAATTTGGCGGCAAAGATCTCTATCAAGGCGTTTTTGCAAAGGCCGCGGTGTATTTTGAGGCATTCGCAAGCTACCATGTCTTCGTTGACGGCAATAAGCGCACGGCGTTTGCTGCTGCAGCACGGTTTTTATTTCTGAACGGTTATGAAGTGGTAGTTTCGAATAAAGATGTGGAACAATTTGTTCTTCGCTCGGTAGTTCAAAAACTTGATATCAATGTGATTGCGAGTTGGCTCAAGAAACATTCAGTGATAGTAAAGAAGTAGTGTGTTATATCCCCATATCGCCCTTGGCGACTAATTTATGTTTTTTGCCTCGTAAGTACGCTAAATACCCCGCCGCGGCGATCATTACGGCATTGTCGGTGTTATAAATGGGATCAGAGACAAGAAACATGAGACATGATTTCTTTGCCGCACTTTCCAGTTCTTTTCGGAGCAGTTTATTCGCCGCAACCCCGCCAGAGAGTAGGATTGATTTCGCTTTGTATAATTCAGCCGCTCTCGTA
>CAYHEU010000025.1:0-11386 GCA_964355785.1 uncultured Candidatus Saccharibacteria bacterium
TCTGCGGATTGTCGACGAATTTCACAAAAACCCCGAAGTCGGCAATACCGGAGACGAGTACGTCGATTTCCTGGCCGATCTGGTATTGGCCAAGAAACTCCTTTACGTTTGGCGCCAAGATCTCGCGCTCGGAGACGATAATCTTTTTGTTTCTCGGATTCACGTCAACGATTTTGACATTGAGCTCCTGGCCGATGAATTTCTTGAGTTCCTCGGTAAGCTTTTGTCTGTCGTTCTGATCTATCTTCGGATAATGCTCGTTCGAGAGTTGGGAGACCGGGAGGAACGCCTTTACGTCTAAGACGCTCGTCATAAGACCCCCGCTATTCGCGCCCGTAATCTTCACTTTCATAATCTCGCCGCCGTCCTGAAGTTCCTTGATCTGCTGCCAGAGTCGCTGCTGGTCCGCTTCGGTCAGGGAGAGCTCCACGTATCCATCGTTATTGTCCAATCGCACGATCTTTGCGGGCAAGCTTTGCCCCGGCTCGAGATTTTTTATAAGCTCTCTCGCGTTTAAAAGCTCAAGGCCGTACACAATGCCGGTGCCGAACTGTCCGATATCGAAAAATACCTGCCGCGAGGTCTTGCGGATCAATTTTGCTTCAACTACGTCGCCTTCCCGCCAGTAGCTGTCATCCTTCAATTTTTCTTTGAGTACCTGGGCGAGGAGCGAAGGGGCTTTGCTTGCATTCTCCAAAGGCATAGTAAGCACGATTATAGAGAATAGAAAAGCGATGGTCAAGCCCCGCACATTTAGGGAAGACTGCTCTGTTGAGGCGCTTTTTTATCCGATTGTAGCTCGGTCGTCACCACACTTCTTGATTGAGAATTTAGCTTTGGATGCAACACAGGGCAAAAAAGCGAAGTCTTCCTAAGGTGACGGGGCTGGTAATTCGGCTGAATTTGCGGTAAAATAGAGAAACAAATCGGATGATTGTGAACTATTTCGGCGCCGGCTGTTTTCGTTTGCAGAGCGGCGATGTTTCTCTATTAGTTGATCCCTCAAGCAATCGTTTGAAGGGTGACGTAGTCTTGCGGACCCTTGTTCCCGCAAATCTCGAGGCGATTTCTCCTTCGGAAATCGGGTTCCCGGGAGAGTACGAGGCGAAGGGGATGGAAATTCAAGGATGGCCGGTTGCCTCCGAGTCTACCGAAAAAACCTTGAAGAGTGTTTTTCTCGTTCGTTGGGAAGAGATGTCATTCGCGTTCCTTGGCCACCTCTCAAAGCCGCTTGAGCCGGAATTCGTCGAGAAGTTGGGGGAACCCGATGTGCTTTTTCTCCCGTTCGACGGCGAGCATTTTTTGCCGGGAGAATCCGCCGCGCGTCTTGTAAAACAGATAAACCCCCATTTTATAATTCCGAGTTTTTATAAAAACGCTGCCGAAGTCGGCAAAGTCTTCGGTCAAAAAGTCGAGGTGCAGGACAAGCTTGTATTCAAGAAAAAAGATCTGAGCGAGAAACAGAGGCAGCCCAAAGCATTCGTGCTCAAGGCGGCATAGCGCATCATGGACCAGGTCGCTTTTCTCCACAAACTTCAATCCGCGGATGAACCGACGAAGCGGAGATGGATCGCCGTATTTACAACGGCGGTGATGACGATCGTGATTTTCTTGTGGCTTGCCTATTTTAATAACTTTGTAGAAAACGCAGGAAGGCCTGAAACCCGGGAAGCGGTGCCCGAGAGCGCAAAGGAAAATTTTACGTTTACAGAATCATTCAAAGGCAGAGCGGCAGCGATCTACAATTATTTTGCGGATAAGTTGGAATCGTTCACGGCTCCCCGAAGCTACATTATTACTCCGGAGAAATAATCATTTAATTTATGAGTAAGATAGAGAAAAGAGAAATAACCTCGGAACTCAAGGAGTCCTATCTTGACTATGCGATGTCGGTCATCGTTTCGCGGGCACTCCCGGACGCGCGGGACGTACTAAAGCCCGTACACCGGAGGATTCTCTGGGCGATGTGGGACAGCGGACTCACGCACCTCGCGAAGTTCAGGAAATCAGCGAACGTAGTAGGTGAAACACTCGGACGATACCATCCGCACGGCGACATTGCGGTTTACGATTCGCTCGTTCGTATGGCACAGGATTTTTCGCTTCGCTATCCGCTTATCGAAGGCCAGGGGAATTTCGGTTCGCTCGACGGAGATGCCGCGGCCGCCATGCGGTACACCGAGGTGCGCCTCTCAAAAATTGCGGAAGAACTCCTTACGGACGTTGAAAAGGAAACTGTCGATTGGCAATCGAACTACGATGCGACGCGCGAAGAGCCAAAAGTGCTCCCCGCGAAGCTCCCCAATCTGCTTTTGGGCGGGAGTTTTGGTATCGCGGTCGGCATGACTACAAGTATCCCGCCCCACAATCTCTCGGAGGTTGCGGACGCTGTTCTTTATGTTGCGGAGAGCCCCAAGGCGACGAACGAAGAAATCACGCAATTCATAAAAGGCCCCGACTTTCCGACGGGCGGTATCATTTTCGACCAAAAGTCGATACGGGAAACGTATGCCGCAGGGCGCGGGACGATTACGACAAGAGCGAAAGCGGAAATTCAGGAAAGAAAAAGCAAAGAATCCGGCCGCGCTGGCGCCTTCAATATTGTTGTGACGGAGATCCCCTATCAGGTGAACAAGGCCGAACTTATCGTGAAGATCGCCGATCTCGTTCAAGATAAAAAGATAGAAGGGATCCGCGACCTGCGCGATGAGTCAGACAGGGAAGGTTTGCGTATCGTGATTGAGCTTAAAAACGACGCCGTTCCGCAGAAGATCCTGAACCAGCTCTATCAGCACACCGATCTTCAGAAGGATTTCTATCTGAACATGATCGCGCTTGCGGACGGTCTCCAGCCACAAGTGCTTTCCTTGAAGGATATTCTCACGATTTACCTTGAGTACCGCAAAGAGGTGGTGCGCCGGAGAACGCAGTTCGATTTGAAAAAAGCGAAGGAGCGGGCGCACATTCTCGAAGGACTGGTCACGGCGCTCCATGTGATCGACAAAATCATCGCGACGATCAAGAAGTCCGATGATCGCGACGACGCGCACAAGAATTTGGTGAAACAGTTCAAACTGAGCGACCTTCAGGCGACCGCGATTTTGGAAATGAAGCTCCAGGCGCTCGCAAATCTCGAACGGCAGAAAATTGCGGATGAACTTAAAGAAAAACTTGCGCTCGTCAAGGACCTGGAACTTATTTTGAAAAACCCCGCGAAGATTTTGAAAATCATCAAGGACGAGGTCAGGGAACTCAAAGAGAAATACGGCGACGCGCGGCGCACGCAGATCGTTCAGGCGGGCCTCAAGGAATTCAAGGAAGAGGATTTGATTCCGGAGGAAGGCGCGATTATCACGCTCTCCGCAGGCGGCTACGTGAAGCGCGTATCTCCGGATTCGTTCCGGAGCCAGCGGCGCGGCGGAAAAGGACTCATCGGGTCAGAGCTTTCCGAAGAAGACTTCATCGCGCAGTTTTTGAGCGCAAAGACGCACGATCAGCTTTTAATTTTCAGCGACCGGGGGCGCGTGTTCCAGACGAGGGTATACGAAATTCCCGCAGCAAGCCGCACTTCAAAAGGAAAAGCGATCCATAACTTTTTGGAACTCCCCGCCGAAGAGAAGGTGAGCGCAATGGTTGCCTGCGAAACGGCGGTCCGCAAGAATGCGAGAGAAAAAGAGCGCTATCTCGTAATGGTGACGCAAAGCGGTCTTGTGAAGAAAACCGCGCTCAAGGAATTCGAAAACATCAGGCGCACAGGCATCATCGCGATCGATTTGAAGAAAGGAGATCTTTTGAAATGGGTAGGACTCTCGGAAGGGAAGGATGAGATGGTGCTCACGACGCGCAACGGCCAGGCGATCCGTTTCAAGGAATCGCAGATACGCGCGATGGGCCGCGGCGCCGCGGGCGTACGCGCGATACGCTTAAAGGGCGATGATCGCGTTGCGGGATTTGATATAATTAGGCGAGAGGATAAAGAAAAAGCAAAGAATGAGCGAGTCCTTGTTGTTATGGAAAACGGCTTTGCAAAACAAACCAAGCTTTCCAACTACAAAACGCAGAACCGCGGCGGAAGCGGCATCAAAACCGCAAAGATTACGAAAAAGACAGGTCCAATGATTGCAAGCAAGGTGGTGAGCGACGAAACTGATATTTTCGCGCTCTCGGCGAAGGGGCAGGTGATTCGAACGGATCTTTCGAGCGTTCGGATGACGGGCCGTGCGGCGCAAGGCGTGCGTATTATGAATTTGAAAAACGGCGACGCGGTGGCCGGCATTGTAATCATTTAAGGGCTTTGTCTAACCGAGCACATAAAACTTTATGTGCTCGGTTAGAAACAAAACCTTACCGAGCACATAAGTTATGTACTATATGTACTATATGTACTTATGTACTTGCTGAAAAGAAAGAACTCAGCAAAGACCTACGTCGGCTATACAAACGACCTTCGGAGGCGCCTTAGAGAGCACAAAGACAAGATCTCTGAGCTAGTGTACTATGAGGCATATAAGGACGAGCGTGATGCGAGAGGTCGCGAAAGGAAACTGAAACAAAGAGGTCAGACAACGAGAAGATTGAAAGAAAGATTAAGGTATAGTCTTACATAACCTATGTGCTCGGTGTCAGCGCACATAGTATAATTCCTATGTGTGCGATCGAGCACTTAGTATCTAACTAAGTGCTCTGACTGGATTTTATAAACTCGCTTCGTACAACATCCGCATGCCAAACCTGCCCAATCTATCGAATCTGAAGAGCATCCCAAAAAAACAGATCGTGATCGCGGCGATGGGCCTCGTGCTTGCGATCGTCCTCACGATCCTGATTATCGCGAATCTGCGGCCGAAGGAGGGTGGAGGAGAAGCCACGAAGCTCACCGCGTGGGGGGTTCTTGATGAGAGCGTATTTTCCGAGCTTGTGGGGAGCTATTCTGCGATCCAGCCCGGGGTTGAACTGACCTATAGGAAGATAGACAAAAACAACTACGAACGGATCTTGATAAACGCGCTCGCGGCGGGAGAAGGCCCCGATGTTTACATGATTCGTAACCGCTGGCTCCCAAAAGAAACCGGCAGGATTATTCCCGCTCCTCTTGAACTTTTCAACGTCGCGAAGATGCAAGAGCTTTTCCCCGCCGTAGTGGAGCAGGATTTTATGGGTAGCGAGGGACGGGTGTATGCACTCCCGCTGTATCTCGATACGATGGTCACGCTCTACAACCGCGAGCTCTTTGATCAGGCCTCGGTGGTTGCGCCGCCCGCGAACTGGACGGAATTCAGAAACCTCATTCCGAAGCTCCGTGTGCTTTCAGAAACGGGACAGGTGGTTCGCGCGGCAGCCGCAGTCGGCGGATCGGAGAAGACGATCGAGAATGCGACGGATATTCTGAATCTCCTTATGATGCAAAACGGTGCGCCCATGGTGGACGCGGAGCGCACCGGAGCGAATTTTGGCGCGGGGAGTGGGAGCGAGTCTGGGCTTACGGCATTTAATTTCTATCTCCAGTTCGCAAACGCGGGATCCCCGTACTACACGTGGAATGACAACCAGGAGAGTTCGCTTGATAGTTTCGTCGCGGGGCAGACCGCAATGGTTTTCAAGTATCGCTCTCAAATCCAAGAAATCAAGAGCCGCGCGCCGTTTCTGAACTTCGGCGTAGCGCCCATGCTTCAGCTCGAAGGGAGCGAGCGCCACACAAACTATGCCGACTACTGGGGACTCGCGATTTCGAAACGCACGCAATTTCCTCTCGAGGCGTGGAGTTTCGTTGTGTATACGACGACAAATCCTGATATCATGAGAAAGTACTCACAGGTGACCGGTTCCCCGCCCGCGCTCCGCGCGCTCATAAACGAAAACCTCGCGGATATCAATCTCGGCGTGTTCGCTCGCCAGGCCTTGACCGCCCGCTCGTGGTATCAGGCGGACGAAGGCGCGATACGGGAAATTTTCTCCCGCGCGATCTCAAGGGTCTTGACCGGCCAGGCATCGCCCGAGCGTGCCTTGGGCGAGGCGCAAGAGCAGATCACTCTGCTTATGGGCGGGAATGGATAATCAATGGTATGAATAAAAAAGCAGTTCGTTATTTCTTCGCACTTTCGTTTCTTCTCTTCCTGCTTTTGCCGGCGGTGATGTATGCGCAAACACTTCCTTTTCCGTATTGGGGGAAAAACCCGGGCCTCCTGCCGTGCACGGGAACGGGATGCGTAGATAGCTGCCAATTGATCCAACTTGCGCACCGGCTTACGTTTTTCGGCATCTCGCTTGCGATTTTCGCGCTCGCTCCCGCATTCATTGCTTTCGGCGGGATCATGATTATGGTGGGAAGAGGATCGCCCGAGGGGCTCTCGCGCGGGAAGAAGATCATCACAAGCGCCTTAACTGGTCTTGCGCTCGCCGCAGGAGCGTTCCTTATCGTAAACACCTTCTTTCTTCTCGTCGTAGGGACCGACGGGGACGCGAAATTTGCAGATTGGAAAACGATCGAGTGTACAATTCCGTCCTGGGGAGGAGTGGGACGGTAGCGACATGGGTTCACGTGAAAGGATTTTTGGGATATAATTCATACGAAGAGATGGCGACATTTTTACTCGGAAAAACAGCAGAACTCCTCGGTTTGTTGTCGAGAGCATTTGCCCAGACCGGAGGAACGACTCCAAGTACCATTACCATCACCCCGCCCATAGCCGCGACGAACTTCGGAGTTGTTTCGGGAAAGATCATAGACGCAATGATGGTGATTGCGATTCCTATCGTTGCCATCATGGTGCTCTACGGAGGATTTCAGATTATGACTGCGGGAGGCGACCCGGAAAAATTCACAAAAGGGCGAAAGACAATTCTCTATGCCGCAGTTGGATTCGTCGTGGTACTCGTTGCGAAGTCGGTGTCCTTGATTGTGCAGAACACCTTCAAGTAATGAGCGCATCGAAAAGGTCGGCGAAGATATCTTAATTATCGAATCGATTATGAAAAAGTTTTTCGGTTTCGTTATCCCTCTTGCTCTACAACTCCCCGTTTCGGGGATAGCGTACGCCGCGCTCCAGGATTTCTATAAACCTTCCGCGAGCGGGCTCTATGCCCAGAACACGCCGCAGGGGGTGATGATTTTTGCCGTGTGCCGCGTGTCGTCCGGAATTTTTGCCGTTCTTATGGCGATCTCTGTTATTATGGTGCTTTGGGCAGCATACAACTATCTCACTTCCTCCGGCGACGAGGAAAAAATAAAGAAAGCAACGCGGACCATCACCTATGCCGCAGTCGCGATCGTGGTCGCGCTCATCGCGACCGGATTCCCCTTCGTCATCGCGAGCTTCACGGGAACGACGCTTGCCCCGGGATGCAGTGTATGGAGAACTTAAACCGCCGCGCAAGAAACATACCATCCCCAGGTTGAGTTTTATCTTAATCTTCTTCCTATGAAAATCATTCTATCTTTTCTGTCTGTGCCGGTTGCGCATGCCCAATTGAGTAACCTCAAAGACGTGAAGGATGTCGCCTCGAAAGTGCTCTGTCCCATCGTGGGCGCGATGTTCTCTGTCCTCATGGTGATCTCCTCGATCATGGTGCTCTATGGCGCATACCTGTACCTCACCGCAGCGGGTGACACGGAGAAAGTGAGCAAGGGCACGAAGACCATCACCTATGCCGCGGTCGCGATCGTGGTCGCGCTCGTCGCAAAGAACTTTCCGATCATTATTGCGACATTTTTTGGAACAACGCTCGGGCCCGGGTGCTGAACAATTATGAAAAAATTCGGTAGTGTTTCAAAAAACTTCCACCGCATTATTCTCGTGCTCGTTCTTGGCATCGGGATTTTCTCTCTTGCCACTCCGACATCGTATGCTTTGTATGATCCCGTGAAGGGGGACCCGGGGAGGGAGGGCGTGATCCGCGCAAGCAGCCCCAAGGAGCTTGCCTCCAACATCCTCTGTCCCATCATAAGCGCGATGTTCGCGGTTCTCATGGTGATCTCCTCGATCATGGTGCTCTATGGCGCATACCTGTACCTCACCGCAGCGGGTGACACGGAGAAAGTGAGCAAGGGCACGAAGACCATCACCTATGCCGCGGTCGCGATCGTGGTCGCGCTCGTCGCAAAGAACTTTCCGATCATTATTGCGACATTTTTTGGAACAACGCTCGGAGCGGGGTGTGCGTAGAGCACGCTGTGGATAACTGGACATTCCGCCTCAAAGTTTGGTATAATACACACAAGTCAGAAAAGGTCGAAAAATACTCATAACAATGACGAAAAAATTAGTCAGGTTGGCGGGCCCCGCTGCGGCAATTGCGGCGTCAGTATTGCCGATTTTGGCGCAGGCGCAGTTCAATGTCCCGAACTCGCCGGTCACGACGGTGAATAACCTTATTGGCGCAGGCGGTCTTCTTTGTAAAGTCTTCGGATTGCTCTTCACTGTCTTGATCATCGTTGCGGTCATCTTTGTGATTGTCGCTGCGTTCAAGTATGTGACTGCGGCCGGCGATCCGGAAAAGGTTAAATCAGCTAACCATCAATTGGTCTATGCTGCGATCGCCATTTTGGTGGCCTTGATCGCAAAGGGTTTGCCCTTGATCGTCGGAAGCTTCGTAGGAACGACCGGCGCCTTTGGCGGCTGCTAGACCCCCTATCTACTTACGTTCGAAATCAGACCCCCCACCCAATTTGGGTGGGGGGTCGTTGTTTAAATGAGATATCGCACCGCCCGCGGCGCGGTGTTTCACCAACGGTAATCCTTCGACTCGCGGACTCGCTCATGATTATTTTAGCTCTCTGCCTTGTAACCTCGCGGCAAGCCGACGAGGTATTGAAGCTAAAATAAAAGAAACCCCCGAGGAGATTTTCCCTCGAGGGTTCAAAATTTGTTGCCAAACCTTACTTACCCATTCTCGTCTTCCAAAGCATCTTCTTCGGGTTCCTCGTCGGGAACCTCGATGATGAGGCTTGCCGGGCCGTCTGCCCGAAGCCGGAAGATCGAGTGAGGGATGTCTCCCATCCACAAGGGTTGATCCTTGTGGGCGAGAGCGCGCGTGCCGTTCCAGAACCAGTATTCGATGGATCCCGGAACGTCTGGTTCGATCCGGAAGGAAATGCCGGGCGGAAGAGAAATTCTCTCCGACCAGCAGTCCGGATGGAGGTCGTCGAGGTAGTAGGTAGCATTCTCGTTCTTTACCTCGAGTTTCCCCTTCTCGGCTCCCGCGCAGAATGGATACTGCGCGAGCGCTCCGGCTGGCTTCTCGTTCTTCGTGTCGAGCCAGTCGAGGCTCGCGGCGTGCCCGATGCCGCCGAGTATCCTCTCGCTTCCCCGACTCACTCCGCTCTTGAAGTTGTCGAGAACCGGAGAGCCCTTTGGGGCTGCGAAGACCAGAGTGCAGATGATAAGCACCATGGCCGCGAAGAATGTCGCGAGCTTCCGGAAGGTTGCTCCCTTCCTGTTGATCCCGGCGACCATAGCAAGTGCGAGCGCCGCCAAGATTGCGAGAGGAACGATCGAAGGGCTCTTCGCGAGCTTGAAGACCGAGATGTACTGGGCGACGGTGGCCTCGGCAAGGAAGACCCAGAAGAAAAATCTCCAGAACTTCGTGACGAGCCACCGCTCTTCACTTCCCTCAGTTCTTGTGCCTGGTGACGTGCCGGGCACCGTGGGCGTCGTTCCTCGAAAGAGAAGGTCAACGAGCGCCGCTGGGGGAACGATGGGGAGGAAAGTGGTGAGACCGAAGATCGCCGTCCAGATCATCCAGAACACGCCGATCCAGGCAACGATTGTGCTCCATCCGAGGATTGCGCCGATCGCAACGATCGGGATCGGAAGGAGTGCAGAGATCAGGGCGAGCCGTGTGACGCTCCGACCCCAGACCTCGTAGACATTTCCGCTGTTTCTTGGTACGAAAGCCGGCTTGTTGCCGATCCTCGCTCCCACAGAGACCGCGGCGTACATCATGTTCGAGAACGCTTCCCAGAGTCCGCTCATGCTTGGAAACCTCCTTTTTTGTTCCAGTCGTCGAGCGATTTCCTCACGAGACGGTTGACCGGCGCGAGCTCCTGGTTGAGCTTCGTGTTGGTCTGCTTGAGGTGGTGCCATGCGCGCTTCGCACGCTGTGCCCAAGCGTCGTCGTAGATGAACTCGAGCCGGGCGTTCCGCTCCTCCTTCGTGAGGCGTCCGAGCCAGATGAATACCTGGTCACGGGCGTTCGGGTCATCCTTGAGTCCGTCGTAGAGCGAAACCATGCTTTCAACGTGTTTCGTTTCGTCGCCTGGGATGTAGCCATCCTCGCATCGGACCTGATGCTCGTGATCCTCGAGGATGTTCTTTGAGGCTTCCTCATCCTGCGGTCCGAGTTCTCGGATGTAGGCGAGGAGCTCTGCGCGCCTCGCGTTCAGGTCCTTGAGCTGATCGACCTTGGAGGAGAGAATCGTTTTTCCGCTTTCTTTCGCGGAGTCGAAGATCGTGGTCATAAAACTGTGAACCACCCCTTGGATCGCTCCTTCCGTAACGGACGCCTTCACCGTTCCTCCGGCGAAGATGTCCTTCAAGGATTTCCAGATTCTTGTGATAACTGCCATATTTGGTCTCCTTCAGGGGAAAAGGTTTCCCCAGGTTTCGATTGTGGTTCCGAGGACTCGTGCGGTGAAAAACCTCTCCTTCTGATCTTTCCCGAAGATCACGATACAACTCGTATCCCCGTTCTTGTCGGTTGGTTTCAAGTCATTCACCTCTGGAAGAGCCTTCGCGTCGATGAGCTCGATGACCGCGTCCTTCACGGGAACGTTCTCCTCCGTGAAAACCGTGAAGATGAGTTTCCATTCGCCTCTGCGGATTTTCGTCCGCCGTGAGCGAATCTTCGCCGCACCCTTCGGTTCCTTGAACGTTCTCGTGAGTTTGCTCTTCTTCGAGATTCCCGCAATCACGGCTTCGAAGGTGTGTACTCCAGCCGTGAGTCCCGAGAAACTCTTTGTCGCTCGCCCGTCGCCTTCGGTGGCGATAGGGGAATCCGCGGCCTCACCGTTGTGGTAGAACTGAATCTCCACGTTCTGCCGAGGACGGTCGCGCACGCCCAAGGCGGTCGCGATTAAGATGATCTGCCAGGTACGAGTTGCCTCATCCTGTGCGGACTCGGTACCCTCAAGTAGGACGCGCAGGTCCTTGTCTTCCGGAGCATCGCTCTGTGGTGTCATGTGATTTCCCTCGTTGTGGTGTAAGGTTTGTATTCAGTTGTCGAAGTGCTATATCCCAAGTTGATCTTAAGACCAGTAAAGTATAGCATAAAGGCAAGAAAAAGTCAAGGTTTTGTACTGGACGGGTACATCGGTAACACTCCCCAGCTTAAGAACCATAACAGAAATGCTCCCGCTACCGCTCACGTCCCCCGCGAGGACTTTCGCTAA
>CAYHEU010000026.1:0-11283 GCA_964355785.1 uncultured Candidatus Saccharibacteria bacterium
CCGGAATGCTCGCCTGGATCTGGCTTATCAGTAAAGTGGAGCTTAGCAAGGCGTATCCGGTGAATATCGCGCTCACCATCGTCATCACCTCCTTCGTTTCCATCGCGCTCTTCAACGAATCACTCACGCTTCAGAAACTTATGGGGACTGGCGTTTTAATCCTTGGTCTCTGGCTTATTCTCGGAAGCTAAGAATTTAGATCGGAGCTTATGGCGCGAGAAACACCCTCTCTTACAGTAGTGGTAACCGCCTACAACGAAGAGGAAAATCTTAGGAAGACGGTAGCAACGGCGCGAGACGTCCTCCGTGGTGTCATTTCCGATTATGAAATTCTGATCATCGACGACGCGAGTAGTGATGGTACATCGCGGATTGCGGACGACCTCGCGCGAGAGATTTCTCATACAAGAGTGGTTCATCACTCGAAAAACATGAACCAGGGCCCCTCGTATAAGGAAAGCGTTGGTCTTGCGACGAAGGAGTATCATTATCTGATTCCCGGAGACGACATGATAGAAAGAGAATCTTTGCGCCGCATTGTTTCTGCTACCGGCCGCGCGGATATAATTTTGCCTTATGTCGAGAACATGGAAATTCGGCATCCTTTGCGTTCCGGCGTTTCCCGGATGTTTGTAGAGGCAATGAATCTTCTCTTCGGTTTAAAACTGCGGTACTACAACGGGCCTGTGATTGTGAGAACCGAACTTCTGCGATCGATTAACGTGTCGACAAGCTTCATGTTTGTCGCGGACACCGTGGTGAAGCTCTTGAGGAAAAAACACACGTACCTCGAGGTACCGATGAAATTTAATCGGGACGCGAAGGGGGCAAACCTCCGGGCGATCAGGCGAAATTTTTTCTCTGTTCTTCTCAACATACTCAAGTTGTTCTGGGAGGTTCGGGTAAAACCTTTCTTTGGCCGTTCGAGTGCGGAAGATGAGATACGTCGGTAACACCTGCTCATGCTGCCGCTATGCTCTTTGGAACCGCGGTACGACTGCTCCTGTCACCGCCTCGGCGGGATCCCCCGCTTTCTTTAAATTTTCGATAGGTGGCGGGACGGCAGTCGTCCGCTGCCTCTCGGCGCGGTGAATCCTGCAGATACCGAGCTCACCGCGCCTCCGAGAGCTTCCTCGGAACATAGCGGCAGCACGAATGCGTGAGAGTAAAGAATGTCACCGATGTACCCGTCCAGTACATCGAGTTGACGGAAGGATCGTTTTACGATACAGTAACAGAACAAATTTTCTGCTCTATGGCGACCCAAGAGAATAACAAAAAGGAAATTATCCTTATCACTGGCGGCGCGGGTTTTATTGGAAGCAATGCCCTGATTTATCTTTTCCAGAAATATCCGGAAACGAATTTTATTGTCCTCGATGCCTTGACCTACGCCGGTGATATCAGGAACATTCCCGAAGAAATCCAGCGGAGTCCTCGATTTAAATTTGTGTATGGCGACGTGCGGAATGCAAAAATTGTTGATCACTTAGTGTCGCAATCGAATGTCGTAATTCACTTTGCGGCGGAGACGCACGTGACTCGTTCTATCTACGACGACTCCAGTTTCTTCGAGACCGACGTGATTGGCACTCAGCGGGTTGCCTATGCGGTGCTCCATAACCGGAAAAACATAGATCGTTTCATTCACATCTCCACCTCAGAGGTGTACGGCACTGCGTTTACGCCGAAGATGGCCGAGGACCATCCTTTGATTCCGCAGAGTCCCTACGCCGCGGCCAAAGCCGGTGCAGATCGACTGGTGATGGCCTACTACCTTACCTATAAGATTCCGGCCATCATCATCCGTCCGTTTAATATATTTGGACCGAGGCAGCACTTGGAAAAATTAATTCCCCGTTTTGTGACGAGTTGTCTTTTGAGCGAACCACTTACTATCCATGGCACGGGAGACAGTAGCCGTGATTTTACTTATGTCGAAGATCTCGTAAGGGCGATTGATTTAGTACTTCAAGCTCCCGCCGAAACGGTTGTCGGCGAAGTGTTTAATGTGGGAAACGGAAAAGATTTTAGTGTGAAAACCATCGCTCAAGTGGTGATTGAAGAAATGAATAGCGGCCATCGTGAAAAAATCAACTATACCCCTTACGCTCTCAATATTGGAGATCGGCCGGGACAAGTATTTCGCCACACCGCAGACACTGCAAAAATAGAGAAGGTTCTCGGGTGGCGCCCGCAAACTACCTTTAACGATGGGATCAAAAAGACGATTGCGTGGTATGTGGGGAACCGAGATTGGTGGAAAGACAAGCTTTGGATGCGCCATGTGCCGATTGAGACCGAAGAGGGGAAAATAGAATTTCACTAAAAGTCACCGCTCTTATCTTTCGCATCGGCGGATCCGAATTTTGTGAGCTTTAAATTCGCAGCATGCCGTGATGTATCCGGCCGATACCAGCATGAAACGACTACCATTCTACAAAGAGAAAGCCCGCGCGATACGTAAAAAAATTCTCAAGACCTCGGCTTTCGCACACAGCCCTCATGTCGGTTCGTGCCTTTCTCCTGTTGAGGTGCTTACCGCTCTTTATTTCCGAATTCTTCGATTATCCCCTGTGGGTTCTGCGAAGAATGACGCATTTATTTTGAGCAAAGGGCACGGCGGCCTTTGCTTGTATGCGACCCTCGTCGAGCGAGGAATTGCTTCTGAGCATATTTTGAAAAATTACGGGAGAGACGGTACGCGAGTGGCGGCGCATCCCGTGCGCGGAAGTATGCCAGGTATTGAAGCCACCACCGGTTCTCTGGGGCACGGCCTTGCAATGGGCGTGGGACTTGCGCTTGCCGCGAAACGGGATAAGACAAAGAGGAAAATATTCGTGATGGTAAGCGATGGCGAGTGCGATGAAGGGTCTCTTTGGGAAGCTGTGCTTGCCGCTGCACATCATAAACTCGACAACCTCACTGTGTTTATCGATTACAACAAGATCCAGAGTTTCGGTTCGGTGCAGAAAGTGATGAATTTAGAACCTCTTCTTCTTAAGTGGAAGTCCTTTGGGTGGGCTGGCGTCGAAATTGACGGTCACGATTTTAGGGAAATTTTTCGGGCAACAAAGAAACTCCCCATTCAAAAGAATAAGCCGAACGTGATTGTGTGTCATACGGTAAAAGGAAAAGGAGTTTCTTTTATGGAAAATACCCTGGACTGGCATTACAAAAACTTGACGGACGAGCTTTTGGAAAAAGCACTTCGGGAAATTTCATGAGACTCGCGTTTGTAAAAACCCTTTGTGATCTCGCTCGCCGAAATAAGCATATTTATTTGGTTACGGGCGATCTTGGATATGCCGCTCTGGAGCCGTTCGTGAAGGCGTATCCACGCCAATACGTCAATATTGGCGTCGCCGAACAAGATTTAATGGGCGTGGCCGCAGGACTCGCGCTTTCAGGGAAAATCGTGTTCGCATATTCCATAGCGACTTTCGCGTCTATGAGAGCTCTCGAGCAAATACGAAACGATATTTGCTACCAAAATTTACCGGTGCGGATTGTAGGCGTCGGCGGTGGTTTCTCGTATGGTCATTTAGGAGTCACGCATTACGCCATCGAAGATGTTGCGCTTATGCGTGCGCTTCCTAATATGGCCGTGACATGCCCTGGCGACCCGAAAGAAGCTGAAGCAATCACCAAATTCTCTCTGCGTTATAAAGGCCCGCTCTATATACGACTCGGCAAAGTCGGTGAGCCGATTATTCATAAAAAATTCTCATTTCAGCTGGGGAAAGGGTATGTTGTCCGTGACGGCATGGATTGCGCGATATTCGTAACCGGCGCGCTTCTGGGAACGGTAGTGGAAAGCGCAGAGCTTTTGAGAAAAAGCGGCATTTCCTGCCGCGTTATCAGTATGCCTACGGTAAAGCCGATTGATAAAGCAATGATTTTACGCACAGCGAGGAGCGTGAAGAACTTAATTACCGTTGAGGAGCATAATGTAATAGGAGGCCTTGGCAGTGCCGTCGCCGAAATTCTTGCGGAATCGGGGATAAAAAACAATTTTCGACGTTTGGGAATCCCCGACGAGTTCCCGAACGTGATCGGATCCCAGCGTTATATGCGGGAGAGATACGGACTTTCAAAAGAAAAACTTGCTGGGTTTGTGAAGAAATTTTTGTCATGACTCGCGGGCATTATAAGAAAAATACGGTACTCGTTACGGGCGCTGCCGGTTACATCGGCTCCGCGCTTTTGCCCGTGCTTGTGCGACAAGGATATCGAGTGAGGGCGGCCGACGCCCTATTCTACGGAAATGTGGGGTTGCGCCCCTTGCTTCACGAGATCGAATTTTTGAAGGGCGATATTCGCGAAAAGGCCTTTTGCGAGAAAATCATGAGCGGAGTCCAATACGTGGTGCATTTAGCTGCGATTACGCTTGCAGGGAAAACGTATCCGCCAGAAGAGACATTCGCAATAAACGCGGAGGGAACAAAAACGCTTGCACATGCAGCGAAACGCTCCGGCGCGGAAAAATTTATATTCGCTTCATCGTGCTCGGTTTATCACCGCAATCCTCCCTATGGAAAATTAATGACCGAAGAAGACCTTCTTGATCCGCTCGGCCCATATTCACGCTCTAAGGTCACCGCCGAAGAAGAACTTCTTCGGCTCGCCGATAGTTCATTTTGTCCGGTTATTTTTCGGATGGGCACGGTTTTTGGCGTTTCTCCCCGCATGCGCTACGATTTGGAAATGAATGGATATTGCCGAGATGTGTTTATGAAAGGAGAAATCACCGTACCAGACGGCGACATACACCGCCCGTTTCTCGATATTCAAGATGTTGTATCCATACACGGCAAAGCTCTTCAAGAATCGCATCGCGCAGGCGTATATAGCGTTCCCGGATGGAACTTTGTGCTGAAGGACGTTGCGAAAGACATTGTGGCGATTAACAAGGAAATGTTCGGCAAGGACGCGCATATTGAATTTGAACATCCAGAGGTGACAAGGAATTATGAAGTGAGCGACGAAAAAGTAAAACGCGATTTCGGATTTGCGCCGCAAAGGAGTTCTCGTGCAGTGATTCAAGAAATTCTCTCAGACCTTTCAAAACGTTCCAATCCGTACGATTCTATTTACGATAATCTCGAAGTTTTTTCGACGGCGCGCACATAATAGTTATGGCAACCAAAAATTCTTCAAAAAAGGTAAAACTCTCCGATTACGTAGTGTCGTGGCTTGAGGAGAAGGGCGTGAAAGACGTATTTATGATCTCAGGCGGTGGTATTATGCACCTTGTTGATTCGGTGGGTCGCGCGAAGCATCTCAAGTATATTTGCACACAGCATGAGCAAGCTGCGGCGATCGCGGCGGAATCCTATGCCCGCCTTAAGGGGCTCGGCGTGTGCATTGTAACCACCGGACCCGGCGGGACGAACACGATCACCGGAGTTTCGGGCGCGTGGCTTGATTCGGTCCCCATGCTTGTGATCGCGGGTCAAGTGAACCTCTCGATGACCGCGAAATCGACAGGAATTAAAGGACTACGACAACTTGGCGACCAGGAGGAGAATCTCATTGATATTATGACTCCCATCACGAAGTATGCGGCGACTGTGGAAAATCCAAGAGATATTGACTACCATTTGGAAAAGGCGCTATATCTCGCGACGCACGGTCGCTGTGGCCCCGCATTTGTTGAAATCCCTCTTAATATCCAAGGGGCATACATTGAGAAGAACAAACTTAGAAAATTTGTGGCGCCGTTTCTCCGCGCAAGACGCGCGCAGCTTAAGAAACTTGTAAGAAAAACGATTGCGCGTTTAAGAAAAGCGGAGCGACCGGTGCTTCTTGCGGGTAATGGCATACGATGGGCTCACGCCGAACGAAAACTCCTGGAACTCGCAGAAGCTATTAAAATACCCGTTCTCTCGTCGGTCGTGGGATACGATCTTATTCCCTCATCCAACCCTTATTATGCCGGCCGCCCGGGAACATTCGGTCAGCGAGGAGCAAACTTCGTCATCCAGAATTCCGATTTCCTTTTGAGCATCGGTTCCCGTCTCCATCTATATCTCGTTACCTATAATTACAAAGCGTTTGCCCGCGAAGCATTTAAGGTGGTTGTCGATATTGACCTTGCCGAACTCAGGAAGCCAACCATAAAGCCGGACATTCCGGTGCACGCCGATGCGAAGGAATTTATCGAGGAAATACTGAGGGAGCTCCGGAAAAAACCGCTCCGGCTTAAGATTGTCGAATGGTGGCAGTACGTCAAGAAACTAAATAGAAAATATCCCGTTGTCCTCTCCGAATACTGGAAACAGAAAAAGTACGTAAATTCATATTGTTTTGTTGATCGCCTCTCTCGATTTATGAGGCCTGGCGAAGTGATCGTGGTTTCTGATGGAACTCCTCTTACGTGTACCCATCAAGCGCTGATTGTAAAAAAGGGCCAGCGGCTCATATCGAATCTGGGATGCGCGGCGATGGGCTATGGGCTGCCTGCGGCAATCGGCGCGTGTTTTGCGAACAAGAAGCGGCGAGTGATTTGTCTTGAGGGCGATGGAAGCGTTCAGCTCAATCTTCAGGAATTTCAAACGATAAAGTACCATAATTTGCCCATTAAAATCTTTATCTATGAAAACGAAGGGTATCTTTCGATTAAGATCACTCAGGATACGTATATGAACGGGAGGCGTGTTGCTTCGGATCCGAAGAGCGGTGTGGGACACCCCGACTTCATCAAGGTCGCTCGCGCATATGGATTTCGCACCGTAAAAATGAACACCAATCGAGATATTGATACGAGTATCAGAAAGGTCCTTGTGTATCCCGGCCCGGTCGTTTGCGTTATTAAAATGGCTCCCGACCAACCGATTATTCCAAAATCGAAAGCGGATAAGCGTCCAGACGGCACGATTCTTGCGAAACCGCTTGAGGATATGTACCCATTCTTGGATAGAAAAGAATTTTTGGAAAACATGATCATACAATCGTGGAAAGGATGAAAGAGAAGCTTCTTATTACGGGTGGACAAGGGTTTATCGCGCGGAATCTCGCCGAGTATCTCCGGGATCGCTACACGATATTTGCGCCAAGCAGGGAAGAATTGAATCTTTTGGGCCAAGAGGAGGTTTTTGATTATGTCGATCGCAATAAGGTGAGTTTGATTGTGCATTGCGCGAATGTCGGCGGGGGACGCGACATGCTCGACATGAAAGGAGTTACCTACCAGAACCTCACGATGTTTTTCAATCTCACGCGAACTTTTCCCAAGGTGCGAAAGATGATTCACTTTGGATCGGGCGCTGAGTATGATGTCCGTCATTATACTTCCAAGATGAAAGAAAATTACTTGGGCGAGCATATCCCGGTCGACGAATACGGTTTTTCAAAATATATTTGCTCAAAATACATTCTTGCGTCTCAAGATCCCATCGTGTGCCTCAGGCTTTTCGGGGTATTCGGAAAATACGAAAAATACCACACGAAATTTATCTCGAACGCTATCGTAAAAAACTTGCTCTCGCTTCCTATCACCGTGAAGCAGAACGTCTATTTTGACTACCTCTATGTAAACGACCTCGTGCGTATTGTTGAGTACGTCCTCACGCACGATATGCAGTATAGAGAGTATAATGTAACCCCCAGCAAACCCATTGATCTCACATCTCTCGCGAAAGCAGTGAATTCTATCGGCGGGCGGCAGTCAGAGATTCACGTGCTCGAACCGGGATTAGGCGTCGAATACAGCGGGAACAATCGTCGGCTCTCCGCGGAGCTTAAGAATTTTTCCTTTACCCCTATTGAACAGGGGGTTCGCGAACTCTACGATTGGTATAAGATGAATGTAGGGATTATTGATAAGAAACTGCTTGAAGAAGGAGACAGTTACATTACCTATAACAGAGTTTTAAAGCATGAGTAAGCATAGCCAAATAGCGTTAGTTACCGGAGCGTCACGCGGCATAGGAAAGGCGATCGCCAATCGACTGCGCGACGAATACGAGATTCTTGCGCCTACCCGCAATGAGCTCGATTTGCTGAGCGACGAATCAATAGAGCGTTTCATTGCCGCTCATCGGGAGTTGCCTCTCGACGTTATTGTGAACAACGCCGGTATTAACGAACCCGAGTTCGTAGATGCGCTGGCCGATCAAAATATTAAAGACACTTTCCAGGTGAATCTTATCGCCCCCATCAAGCTTATCCGCGGATTTGTGGGTGGCATGAAACAGCGCCGCCAGGGGCGGATCGTGAATATCGCTTCGATGTTCGGGATTGTGGGGCGCGGAAAACAAGTGCTCTACACCGGGAGCAAAGCGGGAATTATCGGAGCGACTAAGGCCCTCGCGCTTGAGCTTGCCGAATACAACATTCTCATAAATGCTGTGTGTCCGGGTTTTGTCGACACCGATCTCACGCGGAGAAATTTGCCGGAGAAAAATGTGGAACTTGCGAAACTCGTGCCGCTCGGTCGCTTTGCTGACGTAAAAGAGATTGCCGAACTCGTTGCATTTCTCGTTTCTGATAAGAACTCGTACATCACCGGCGAAGCGATCGTGATAGACGGCGGATTCACGAGTCGCTAAAACACCCCTCGCCGATTCTTTAGGAATCATTTGAAAGAAATAAGCCCGATGGATACGCTCACAATACGTTCTCGTCTTAAATCGTACTCGGTCGCTTTCACCGAGCAGTTCAGTTTCTTCGAGCGCCTCGTTTCGCTCGAGAATGCGGCGTATGTGGTGGACGAGAACGTCTTACGTCTCTACCCGGAGTATTTTGCCGCGATAGGCAAAGAGAAACTTTTCTCGTTCCATGCCGTGGAAGAAAAGAAAAACATGGAAAGTGTCCTGGGGCTTGTAAAGATGTTGCTCCAACAGGGTATGCGCCGCAATACCACCTTGGTTTCGATAGGAGGCGGTATTACCCAGGACGTGACGGGCTGCGTTGCCTCCATTCTCTATCGCGGCGTTCCGTGGATTTTCGTGCCCACAACACTTCTTGCTCAGGTGGATAGTTGCATCGGTAGCAAGACATCCCTTAACTTCGAATCATCCAAGAATATCCTTGGCACCTTCTATCCGCCCTCAGAGATCCACATTGATACGGGGTTTCTTGGCACGCTTGCCCCAAAAGATCTTTGGAGCGGGATAGGAGAGATGATCAAGCTTCTTCTCTTTGCCGTGAAGGAGCGCCGAGATCTCGATATATTTGCACGCGAAGTAAGGGAGGCGGAGAAGAATATAATTCTCCTCCCTCCGCTCATCCGTCGAGGGCTTATGGTCAAGAAAATCTATATCGAGGAAGATGAATTTGATATTGGACGGAGGAATATGTTGAATTATGGCCACACGCTGGGGCACGCGCTTGAGTCAACATCGCATTATGAAATTCCCCATGGTCTTGGAGTTATCATCGGAATGATGTGCGCGAATATCGTTGCAATTAACCGCAATCTTATGGATCAAGAAGTATTCGATTTTATAAACAAGAAAATTTTTCTCCCGAATCTTCACCGCGAAGAGTTTCGTTTGGAAAAAAAATATTTTGAATCGAGCACGCTTATTGAAAAGATCAAGAAAGATAAAAAAAGAACGACTGATAATTTTACATTCATACTCCCCACGCGCTTTCTTGAATTCAAAAAGTTTAATGATGTCACAGCTGAGGAATTTGAAAAAAGTTTAAAACATCTTACCAATATTCTTAAAATTTAACTTACATCTCATTCTTATGACTGATCCAACTAAATGCCCCATTTGTCCGAACTTGGAATTACAGGCAAACTTGAAACGACATCGAAAATACAGACTTTTTGGATGTCGGGCGTGCGGGGTAAATTTTTGGTGGCCTTTGGAGTTTGCGGGTAAATCCTTTTACGATATTGCTGAGTTTAACGCTGCAAAAACCGAAGGAGAAGCCCCTATTTTTTGGCGTGAGCGTCAATTTTTAGAAAATCCTCCGATTTCCCGTGGTCGTCTTTTGGAGATTGGCTGCGGTAAGGGGCGTTTTCTTTGGGAGGCAAAAAAATTAGGTTTTGAGGTATTGGGTGTGGATATTTCAGAAAAAGCCGTTGAGATAATCAAGAAATTATACAACCTTCCCAACGTATTTCGAGCAAGCCTTTCAGAATTTGCGGACACATACATTGAACGATTTGATATTATTTGCTTCTTTGAGGTTTTAGAGCATCAAAACGATCCGATTCTTTTTCTTTCTTCAGTGAAAAAATTACTCAAACCTGGCGGATACATTGTCCTAAGCGTTCCGAATTTGGACAGATTGGGAATTAACATAGATCAAGCGGAGTTTCCTCCAAACCATCCATTCAGGTACCGAGCGAGAAGTTTGGCTTATCTTTTAGAGAGGCAGGGATTCAAGGTGCAGAAAATTTCAAAGGAGCCGTTCAATAGAGGTTTTTTCTTCCAAGATGGCGGTCCATTTCGGTTTGGTATAATTTCTTCTCTCAGAAAAAAGTTAGTTATACACCCGGAGAGTGGATCTAGGGTTGGCGCAAGAGGCGATAAAAGTGTGTCAAACGAACCACAAAAAAGATCCGCTCTTGCGGTAGCGACAGAAGCAGCTGCGCGAACCGGCACTTTTATCTTAAACATGATCGCTCTTCCCATAGCAATTATTATGAGACTTGCTGGTTTTAAGTGGTGGGACATGTATGCCGTTGCCCGATTAGCTGACTAAATTTACGTCGATTTGTTTCGCTTGAAGAGGAAAAGTTTTTAATGAGGGACTCTGTAGTAGTCTATTGATTTTTTCTTAAGACGGGTATAAATTGAATTCCATGAATAAAATGGAGTTTAAAATGGTGGATTTGCTTCGGAAGATGAAAAAAGACTACGGCGTGGTGGAGGTGAAAACCGAGTTTGAGTCCGAAGCTGCGCGCTTGAATGAAGTAATGCGTCTCAAGGATGTGGTGGAAAAGGCTGGTCTTGGCTTAGTGATAAAAACCGGCGGACCCGAGGCCATACGCGATCTCTACGACGCGTGCATTGTGGGAGTGACGGGGGTTGTCGCACCGATGGTGGAGAGCGCATACGCACTCAAAAAGTATCTTCAGGCAATAGAAAAATTCGTGCCGGAAGATTTGAAGTCTTATGTAAAATTCGCGGTGAATGTGGAAACAATCCAAGCGCACAGGAATTTCGACGAGATGCTTGCCTTAAAAGGAATCGAGCGTCTTTCTCGTGTTACATTGGGAAGGGTGGACATGGTTGGGTCTTTGGGTATGGGGAGAGACGACATCAATCGCGACGAAATTCTTAAGATCGCAAGGGATATGTTTAAAAAAGCAAAAGCAAG
>CAYHEU010000027.1:0-11182 GCA_964355785.1 uncultured Candidatus Saccharibacteria bacterium
TAGAACACCTCCCTCCGAAGGAGGAGATAGAGGTTCAATTCCTCTCGGGGGCACATCACTGTGAGAGTTCAGGTAAGACCGTGTTTCTTGCCATGATTGTGCGACCGTGGAAGCCGAGATGAGTGCACAAAAATATCGCCGCAAAAACTGTGGCGATATTTTTGTTTGGTTACTCTTCTTCTGTTCGTAGCGTGATTGTCTTGTCTTTCAATATTAACTTACTTTTGAGGTTCGACAGGAGTTCCCGCTTCTCCGTGAGAGATCCCTCAGTAAGCAGGTAAATTGCATATGCCTTGGCGTCGAATTCTTCCTCGGCTTTTTCCTTCCCTTTCCCCAACGCGATCTTCCTGAACTTGTTGTACCGTGCGATCTCGTCCTTGAACTTCTGTTTCACGCCCACTTCGTTCAGGTCGAGTGTATCGAAAAGTCCCATGATCTGTTCGATGATATTCTCCTCCTTGATATATCCCTCCATGCACTCGGGGTTCCTCGACCTCGTGCACCGGTAGTAGACGTAGCGGTGGGAGTTCCCGTTCAGTTGGTACTTAAATTTCTCGATCGCCGTGACCCCCGATCCGCAGGTCCCGCAGGCGATGAGCTTCGCGAAGGTGAACTCCTTGACGTCTTTCTTATTAATCTCGCTCCGGAGCATCTGCTCCTGCGCCCGGTCGTACAGCTCCTTCGTGATGATGGGCGTATGTTGTCCGGTATACCAATTTCCGCTCCCTCGGGGGTATTCAAAGACGCCGTAGTAGAAAGTTTTCTTCAGAATCATGTAGATATTGGAGAGGGAGAGGTGTTTACCTTTCTCGGTCTTGAATTTCATCTCGTGGCGGAGCCAGTGGTGTATTCGCCGCCCGCTCCACTCCTCGTTCGCGACTTTCTCGAAGACCTGGCGAATGATGGGTGCGCGGATGGGATCGACGATCACTTCGCATGGCTTATCCTTCCGTTTCTCATTCAAATATCCCGTCGGTGCCATTGAAGGGCGCAATCCCTGCTCGCATCGCGTCCGCAACCCTCGCTTCACGTTCTCGCTTTTATTGTCGTTCTCGAGCTTCGCTGTAGAGCACAAAATCATCAGCATGAATTTCTCACTGGGGGAGTTCTTAAAGTTCTGGCTGAACGTACGGATTTCAACGAGTAGTTTTTGGTCCATAAGGTCCACGAGCGATCCGAGATCACCCGCGTTTCTGCTTAAACGATCCGGTGCCCATGTAAGGATACCGTTGAATTTCCCTTTCCGGATGTCCTTCAGAAGTTCATTAAACACCTCGCGCTCTCCGGTTGCCTTCGCCGAGTGGCTTTCCTTCCGTATTTCCACTACCTCCAGTCCATCCCGCTCGGCAATCTTCGCCATTTCCTTCATTTGGCTCTCGATGGAAAGCACCTGCTGTTCTTCCGACTCCGTGCTTTTCCTCGCATACAGGCAGTATCTGACCTTTGTCGGGAGCTGTTCTTTTGTTTGGGTCATGGCTCCCACCGACCCCTTTGTGTGATTGTTCATGACACAAGGGATGACACAACGGCGGAAGGAATCCAGAGCGCACGAAAAACCTCTCGAAATCTGCTTTATAAGGCTCTCTTTCTGATGTAAACTAACAATTAATGAATAAAAGAAGCACTAACCCGAATACAACCAAAGAGCAGGAACGCACCGAACTCCACCGTGCAATATGGCAGATTGCCAATGATTTGCGCGGAAGCGTAGATGGTTGGGACTTCAAGCAGTATGTACTGGGCATACTCTTTTATCGTTTCATTAGTGAAAATTTGACCAACTATATAAATGCTGATGAACGCCGCGCGGGTAAAAAAGATTTTGATTATGCTACACTTTCCAACAAAGAAGCCGAATTTGGTCGAGCTGATACCGTCAAATTAGAACTATTTAACTTTAACGGAAGTAGAAGCACCCCTCTCTATATGAGTGAGTTTTCCATAAGCTCCATTTTTTTATATTATAAAGACACCCGTACCTACACTAAAGAGATTTTTGATAAAGTAATTATGCCTATTTACATTTCTCCTATTTTATTGTATAACATACTCATATGAAAAGCTTCGAAAATTTCAACGTTCATCCCGAGGAAACCCCAGATACTCCTGAAGCGGAGCCGGTTTTCCAGGCGCTGAATGAAAAAAAGCGAAAAGAGGGTAAGGACAAGAGTATTCTCTCCACTTTCACTCCCGAACAACAAGACGAGATTAAATATAAACAGCAAATTCTCTCATCGCTCGCATATTTCATAGGAAAGGATTTCAAGATTCCCGTTGAGCTGAACGAGCCGGGTGCTGGGTGGCATTGGGATTTTGAGGCAAACAAAATCCGCATTGACCCCAAGGACCTTCTTGAGAAAGATATGGACTATCTCCGTTTCGTGATTTCCCACGAAGGCGGCCACCGCCGCATTTCCCGCACCGAATTCATTCCCCAGAAAGAATGGAACGAGCCGGGGTTTTCGTTCATGATGAACGCGATCGAAGACCCCCGCGACAACAACTTCGTCGCCGAGAGCTACCCGAAATTCAAGGAGTGGATGAATATCGCCTACCAGGAAGACCTCGATTTCGAAGCGAAGGCGAAGAGCGATGCAATCGAGAAACTCGGTTACCAGCCGCGTTTCATGCAGGCGGGATTCGAATACATCAAGCAATGGTTCAAGGAAACGAAAAAGGAATCTCCGGAGCTTTCTGAGGATCTTTCGCCGGAAGTAAAGACGGTTGTCTCAGAGACGCTTGAGTCTGCCCGCGACTCCTGGTGGCGCTATCCGTCGCGCAAGGAAGCCGACAAGAGCGAGAAGCTCATCTCAAAGTACGCCGAGGCATCGTACCTCATCAACCGCGACGAAATCTGGCCGGAGTTCAAGAAACTCATTGAAGAGGATATGAAAGACCAGAAGACCCAGGAAGCCTTGAAAGACATGATGCAGGGTGGTGAAAAAGGTGAAGGAGAGGGAAAACAAATTCCCGAGCCGCTGAAGAACAACCTGACTCCCAAAGAGCAAAAAGAACTTGAAAAGGCTCTCAATGAACCAGAAGATAAATCTAAAAAAAATAAAAAAGAAAAAGAGCAGAAAGGGCAAAAAGGAGAAGGAGAAAAGGAAGAGAAGAAAAACGAAGGTTCAAGTCCCGAATCTTCTCAAAACGAAAAAGGAACTGAAAAAGCAGAGGGACAAAATAAAGAAGGGGAATCATCCTCGCAGCCGATAAATCTCGATTCGCTCTCTGATGGATTGAAAGAGAAAATAAAAAAGTACGTCGATTCTCTTCCTGAAGACCAAAAGAAGGAACTTGAGGAACGGGCTAAGGAAGAGCTCAAAAAATTCGAAGAGCAGTTGAACGAAGAACTCGGCGGCAAGTTTACCGAAACCCCTGACCGGGAAGAAAAAGAGGGCAAGAAAACCGAACACTCCGATAACGAGACGCGTGACCGCACAACTTCTCAGGAACGAAAACCGGAAAGCGACGAATTGAAAAAATTCAGGGAGAAGCTGAGAAAAGAATTGAAAGGAGACGATAACGTCTACGAAGCGATGCGCCGCGAAGTACTCCCGATCATCGATTCGCTTGAAAATGATCTTCGCGGGATCTTCGTCGCTCGCCACGCGAGCAACTGGGAGGGCGGTTTTAAATCCGGAAAGCGCATTGATATCAAGCGCCGCATGCAGGAGAAGGCGAAGGAGGTTCCTGTGGTATCAAGCAAGGCGTGGGAAAAGCGCGAGCTGCCGCAAGAGAAGGACTATGCCATTTCGCTTCTCGTCGACCTTTCGGGCTCCATGCAAGGAGGAAAAATCACAGAAACATTCAAATCAGTGGTTGTCCTCGCGGAAGTGTTGAATCGCCTTTCGATTAAGACGGAGATTTTGGGATTCAATGACCGCTTGTATGAGTACGAGGATTTTAATGAGCCCTTTTCAAAAGAGATTCGTGAAAAGATGGGGGATATGCTCGAAGAAGTCGATGGAGACGGGGCGCGGTGGAACGACGACGGATGGGCGCTTGAAGAGGCGTCGAAACGTCTTGCAAAGCAGAAAGTCGACCAGAAGTTCCTTGTCGCGCTTTCTGACGGCTTGCCGGAAGAATCGCCCAGTCATTCAGGCTCCAAGTACGATCTCCACGCAGTTATCGAGCGGATCACGAAAGACACCGATCAGAAGCTCGTCGGCCTCGGGGTGGGGAGCGGCACAAATCACGTTGCCGACTACTATCCGAACAGCATTGCCAATGTGAAAACCGAGGAAATGGCCGAGAAACTTGCCGATCTCCTGCGCGAGGTTATTGACAATTACGCCAAATTTTAGCTTTAATAAGATATATGGAATCAGTAAAAACATTCATTAAATTCATCGCCGTTCCGAACACAAAGGAAATCGGGCTGGTTATAGCTGAAGACGCAGCCGAGTTGGGTGATTTTGAGAAAACTCTTAAAAAGAACGGTTTTTCCGAAGTAGGGAATGCAAAAGCCCTTTTTGCAGGTATCGCTCAAGGCGGGAAATTCTATTCCGTGATCGGCGGGGATCTTCCGAAAGACTTGTACGACATGCTCGCACAGTATGAAACCGGACAGGTGGAGCTTTTCAACCAGAGCGATATGACATCCGATGCCATAACCCCCGACTACAAAAACCTTTCCGTGATGTTTCTCGTGGCTGAAAAGACATTCAAAGGCCTTCCGGGTGCCCAGCGCGAAATGCTCTTGTCGATCGGCCCCGTATACCGCTCTTAAAGCTTATGAAAAATACTTTTGAAAACACGCCAGTAACTAACGAGTCTGAAAAAGAACGGCTCCCCATTCAAGAGACGGAAACCTCGATTTCATACTTGGGCGTGAAACTCGAGAAAGCGAAGAACCGCGAGAGCCAGTTCGTACCTGACCCGGAACAGTACAAGGATTTCATCAATGACAAAGAAATTGCATTGCCGCTCCAGCGCGACATTGCCGTTTCGTTCTTAAGTGGCGATCCGTTGCTCATCGAAGGAGGCACCTCACTTGGAAAAACGACAACCGTGCGAAAGATGTGTGCCGAACTCGGTTATGAAATCCACTACGCGAACTTAAACGGCGCAAGTGACGTGGAAGACCTGATGGGGCGGTACATTCCGAATCCGAACAAGAGAAATCCCGAAGATCCAGAATATGTCTTTGCGGATGGCAAAGTTACCATGGGACTCCGCCAGGAAGAGGGAAAAAAGAAGGTGATTATCCTTGATGAATTCAATTCCGCCGCGCCGAACATTTTAATACGTCTCCACGAAGTCTTGGACGCTTTGGAGCGTGGGGAGAGTGTCACACTCTCCGAGGATGCGTCCGAATCCATCAAGGTGAATAAAGAGATGACGAAGATTGTCGCGCTCATGAATCCGCCAGGCAAGGGATATTTCGGCCGCGAGCCGATCGATCCCGCGCAGCTTCGTCGCTGGGTGTACAACAAGTTGCCGTCAAAACTCCCGAAATCGACTTTCTCGTTTTCTACGGATGCGCTCTTCGGGTTGGGGAAGAATCTTGAGAATGCGAACATCGTTGACAAGGACTATTTTAAAAATATCGAGAACGCACTGACTCTCGATCAGATGAAAGAAATCCCTGGCATCGAGCAGATCCTTGAGAAATACAAGGAATTTCACAGTTCGGCAAACGAGCTTCTAGTCAACCGAAAAATCGCGGCGGACCAGCCCCAGCCCTTCACGTTCGACGACCGCATGGAAGTTTCGCGCGTGAGAAACTTCGTCTCCCGATTCTACACCGGAGACATTTCGGGAACGTTCCAGCAGGCCCTTCGCTATTACTATGTGAACAAGCTTGAGAACGCCACGGATCGGAAAAAGCTTGAGGAAATCATCCGCACCATTGAATGGAAAGACGAATCGACATCGAAACGCAAGGCATTTGAAGAAGAGGAAGAAGAAAAGACGAATGTGGGAAAAAAGAACGCGAAAAATAGCACCAATCCGGAAGTACATGATGTCGAACTCGATTCAGTACGTGAAAAAATAGGGAAAGAGAATTTCTTTGGTCCGGAAGAGATTGAAGCGGCTTTCGGCTTCAGTCTTTCTAAGAGCGAAATACCTCTCTGTCCGTATACTTTCATCGAGCTTCAGGAGGCAAAAGAGCGCAATGAAATGCTCATTCTGCGGGTGGAGACAGATGACGACGGGAAAGATCTCAGCATGGAACACATCAATGAATTGGCGAAGGGGCGCGTATCAGGCAAATTGCTCTACGATATAGACTGGTACAAGGACGAGTCGTTTTTCAAAAAAGAAAAGCCGCGGGTGGGATGGGCTCTTGTTTCAAAGGAGTGTATTGATAGCTCTCTCGATAAAGACTATATCGAACAGACCCGTGCTCTCCGCGATTCGCTGGAAAAAATCGGCGCACTCTCCGATGAAGAGCTTGAGGAATGCAGCGATGAGAAATTGGATGAAATCAAGAAATTCATGAATAAGGATTACGACAAGAATTGGAAAAAAGCCGCGGAACAGCTTGCGGAACTCGCCATAAACAAAAATCATCGTCGCACTCCCGTTGAAGCCTTATATGATTTTATTCTGCGTTTTAAGAGTACCGAGGAACGGAGCCTTGAAAATACCTATGACTGGACAAACACTCGCACCTCTGACGGCAGCCTGGTGTTTGTCGGTAACGCTGATTCCAAGGGCGCGTACGTGTACGGGGGCGGGCCGAGGAGTTCGCTCGTCTATCTCGGTGTCGTGTCTGTCCGCTAGTTCTTCTCTCTTGAACCTTTAGTTTTCGTTCTTTAAATCTTTGGTTTCTCCGTGTCGCCGCCTTTTCAAGAGGCGGCGACTTCGTTTACAATACAAGCAATGGCTCATGGAGCACTCGTGTACGCATGATGCTCGCCATATAGCAGTGTGAGAGAAGAACTGCTTGCCGTTTTCTCTGGCGGATCAAAAGCCGCCGCATCGTTATACAGCGAATACTACCTATGTGTTGGGGGTGCGTTCGCGCTGACTGGACGGAAGACGACAAAAAGACTCGCACCTCTGACGGCAACCTGGTGAATGTCGGTAACGCTGATTCCAAGGGCGCGAACGTGAACAGGAACAAGCCGAGGAATTCGAACGACAATCTCGGTGTCGTGTCTGTCCGAAATTCTTCTCCCAGACCCGGGACAAGGGGTTTTTTATCTGCCTGTTTTCGGTATGCTCACAATCCATCCGCCTATCATTTTTCCCATCGTCTGGAGTTTTTCCTCATGGCGGATATAGGCATTCCGGTCGATTGCTCGGGTGTCTTTTGCAAGCCGTATCAGCACTTTTATGGCTTCAAAAGAGATATTCATCTCCGTCAGATATTTTCTTTTTTGAATCTGTTCTTTGGTGTGATAGGCGATGACGCATTGGGTCAGAATCTCAAGCAAGAGATTCGATACCTTCTCACCGATCGTGAAACGGTCAAGCTTCGGCAGTGATCGACATAAAACGTACCATTCCAGATAGAAACGGTAGATCAGATGGAAGAGGGGAGGCTCAGAAACTTTCGGGGGGGGGGTAGATGTTTTTTTCATCCATGTTTGAGGAAATTATATCATTGGAGAACCTTTTTGTGGCGTGGAGCGAATTCCAGAAAGGAAAGGCGCTGCGCGGCGATGTCCTGGAATTCGAGTCACGGCTCGAAGACGAGATATTCCGTCTCCACGAAGATTTAGAAAATGGCCGGTATCGCCACGGTGGCTACTTCGAGTTTTTCGTTCAAGATCCGAAACGGCGCCACATCCACAAAGCTTCGGTGCGGGATCGCGTTTTGCACCACGCGATCGTGCGGATTTTAAACCCCGTTTTCGAAAGAGCATTCATCTATGATTCATGGTCGTGCCGCAAGGAGAAGGGGACTCACGCCGCCGTCGATCGGCTACAGCATCTCGCGTGGAAAATATCAAAAAACAATTCTCAGCTCGTGTGGGTATTGCAGCTTGATATCAGGAAATTCTTCGATTCGATGGATCATGAGGTGCTCCTTACATTGCTGGAAAGACGTATTTATGACGCAAAACTGCTCGCGCTTTTAAAGGAAATTATCGAGAGTTTCAATCCCGGGTTGCCGCTAGGGAACATAACTTCCCAGCTCTTTGCGAATGTCTATATGAATCCGCTCGACCAGTTCATGAAGCACGATCTGAAAATGAAGGGATATCTTCGCTACGCCGATGATTTTGTGTTTATACACTCTGACAGAAATTATTTGGAAAATCTTATCCCTTCTATTCAAGAATTTCTATTACATCATTTGAAGTTGAGATTGCATGAAGGAAAAATCAACATGCGGAAATACAGGGGTGGTATTGATTTTCTCGGATACGTTAGTTTTCCCTATCATCGCGTTTTGCGCACGAGAACCAAGCGTCGTATTTTTCGCAAAATTGAAGAGAAAAATCTTCCTTCTTATTTAGGAGTTTTAGAACACTGCCGTTCTCGGGGGATTCAAAACGCCGTATTTAAGAAAATGAAACAAGAGGGTTTAACTCTCTCCGTAAAACGACACTACCTCAATCACTAGAAACGACTTTCGAGATGATGTCTAATGTCTTCCCATCTCTGGGAAAACCTCTTTCAGCTTTGCCTCGTGTTCCGCTGCGGTTTTTCGGTCTGGTTCAATGGCGCCGATATCGATTGTTAAGTCCTCTTCAAATTGCATAGTTTCTTTCTCCCAAAGAAGACCGCTCTTTGACCGCCTCGATTCTTCATCGGTGTTCGTCGCTATCCGCAGTGCCTGGTTATGTTGCTCAATGTATTCCCGCAGATCCGAGAGCCGTTCAGAAATCTGTTCCGTCATATCTATTTCGTAGGTGGGTGAAAGTTTTTTGAGCACTTCCTTGAAACCGAGTAGGATGGCGTAACCGTTGATGAGTCTCTGACGCCGTTCGGCGAATGTCTGTGCTGTCTCAAGATTTTTGAATTTAAGAAATATCTTTCCGTCTTTTTTGAATTCCTCGAACAGTACCCGCGCCTTGAGAAGTCCGGAGAGCATCGTAATGCTTATCCCATACATACTGAAAATGCCGGGTTCGTCGTTCTCTGCGTGGTCACAAATCAGGAGTTCTTGGTCGAGGTGGTCACCCTTCTTCTCGATATCATTATCAGCGTATACGAGGCCGAGATTGGGGTTGTATGTGTCGACCTGCTCTTTGAAATCTTTGACGAATGTGTAGCTTTCCCCAAAAGCGTAGAGACTCTCTCCTGTAATCACCTTGTCGCTGAAGGTTTCAAAAGCTTTTTTCTCGTCGAGTTCTCCTTTAGGGATTGGTTTGAGGTGCAGACGTTCGAGAACCATGGATGCTGCCGCAAATTCTCGGTCATAAAGTCCCTTGCTGTAGAGCTTGTCTTTTCTCGTCTCCTTGTCATTTCGGCTCCGCAAGGCGAGCGCTCCAGAGGCGATATACGTAAGGAGCGTTTTCTTGGCGTTGGCCTTGCTTTCAAACCATCGCCTGAGAAGATCCGCATCATCGCTCACCGCAAGCGGTGTATATTCATCAAGAAGACCGTCATCAAGCCATTTACGACAGGCCTCGCGGAGCATGGCCTTTATGGTTATCCGATGCTTTTTCGCGTATTTCTGCATCGCCCGCGTCACGGTATTGTAGGTGTTGTCATCCTCGTCGCGCATTTCCTGGTTTTTCGCCATAGGCGACCCCGAGATTTTGATTCCACGATCCTTCAGAAAATAGCGGGCCACCTCGACAAGGGGAATACAGGCGAAGTAGTGGAAGAGCTGATATTCCTTGGCAAATTTGTTGTAACTCTGTTCGGCTACGAGTTCAGCCAGTTTCTCTTTTGCTTCGGGACTCATCTTAGACTTACCATCGTAAAGATGGGCGATGATTTCTTCCTGATCAAGGTATTGATGTTCGTAGGCTACTTCTTGGTAAAGCTCTTCCATCCGCGTCGCGTCGTCCTTGCTCAATTGTTCGAAGGCGAGTTGGTAGACGGCGTGTTCGAAATCCATTCCCTCGCGAAGCTTCGCCTCTCTCTGCTTTGCGACGATGGCCATCGCCTCATTGATCGTCACTTTCTTGATGTGTTTGAGGTTTTTGATGCAGGAATCTGCCCTTCGGTCCCCTGGATAAAAGAGAAGGTTCATGATGAGAGGCAATTGTGAGAGATATGCCACTTGAGCCTCCTTATATGCGAACTCTGCTTCTATATTCATTCGCCCAGAGAGTTGCCACCCTTCGTTCAACTGATTCCACTCCCGCGCTTCCTCATTAGTCTTCGCATGCCAATTTTCGAGCGCCTCTTTGTCGGCATTGGTCAGCATGTCTTTTCCTGTCTTCAATTTTTGTGTGTCATTTTTTACGAGCAGGAGGAATTTTTCTCTCGGTGTGAGGTTTGTTCCTCTACTTAATATGCTTGTAATGTTTTTCATGTTATTTTCGTTTTTTGAGGGCTTGTTCAAGGAATTCGACCCTATCCTTGAGATCCCTGATTTCCGCAACCTTTGCGAGCGCAAGCGCGAGGCGCGAGATTGTCATCGCACGACGCAGGGAGGTTTTCCGCTGAGCCACCTCCTCAAGTGTCTCGGAAAGGATGGCCGCTGCCTCGTCGATTGTTAGTACTTTGTTTTTGTTTTCTTTATCCATAATGTTCACTACATTCCCTCGACTATCTCCATCCATGCTCTGACCTCGGCCGCGCGCCCAGTTTTTGTGGCCTCGCGGTAGAGCGCTGAGACTACGTTTGGGGTGAGCCGCTTCGCCCAGAGATGGATGCTTTTCATAAGACCGCCCGTCGCCTCGATCTTCTTGTTCCATTCGGTGAGCGTTCCCAGATCTTTGATGCCGAAGTGTTGCGCGAATTCGGTTTGATTTTTGATATCAAGGAGGGATATCGCGAGGTCGTCATCGATGCCGAGTTTCTCGATGACGTGCCGCGGCTGGCCCCGCAGAATCGAGGGCATTGAGCGCCACAAGACATACGATTCGAATTCGCGCTTCTTGTATACGTTCGGTGTTCGCGAATCGCCATTTTCTCCGCTTGTCGTTTTCATGTGAGTGGCACGGCTTTTTGCTTTGTAAGTTTCTGCCAGCGCTCGATGATAGTGCGACAATACCCCTCGTCGCGCTCAACCATGAAACACCTTCGACCGAGGTGTTCGCAGGCGATGAGGGTGGTGGATGGCGCGCGCCTCCCGCGCAGGCATGAAGGAAAAAGTTTTTTTCGG
>CAYHEU010000028.1:0-10684 GCA_964355785.1 uncultured Candidatus Saccharibacteria bacterium
TACGTTTAACCTTAATATTCTTTCGGAAATGCAGATGGGAGAAAAATCAGCGCCTATGCCTCCTCCGAAACCTGCGAGGGTGGAATTTGGCCCGCCCACGGAACCCGTAAGACAGCCGCCCCCGCCGTCCGCAAACATACCAACGTCCCCCGCGGCCCCTAAGGTCGTTCACTATAGCGACCTAAAAACTCCGACCGAGGACCCAAAACCACCGATAAGCACCGAACCTCCTCAAAGAGGATTTGAAAAGCCGCCGGCCGCGCGACCGACATCGTTTAAGCCGTTCGAGCCGCCCTCAAGGCCTACCATGCCTCGGCAAACTTCTCCGCTTCCGCCCCCCCTGAACACAACACCCGACCGCGGCGAAGGGAAATTCCCCTCGAACGGCAAAATGAGCTTTGCCGATCTCACGCCCGCGCCCAAACCGCCGGAAAACCAAGAGCCAAAAATCCCTCTGGGTCCCAAACTATAAGACGAGAAACTTCTTCTTTCCATGCCACTATGCAATTCCAAATCCCGCAATTTATCGAAACTGAAGACAAGATAGTCGGCCCGTTTTCGCTCCGTCAGTTCATCTACATCGGCGCGGCGGGAGCTATCGTCTTTATGCTTTATTTTTTCGTCCAAACGTGGCTGTGGGCGATTCTTTCCATGGTCGCTGTCGCCGCGGCTATCGCGCTTGCATTTTTGAAGATTAACGGCCGGAGGCTCTCGGACATGCTTCTCTCCGCGCTCTCGTTCTATTGGAAACCGCAAACGTATGTGTGGCGCCCCGAGGAACCCACGGCAAGAAAGGAAGATGCTTTGAAATCGCTCGGAGGGGAAGGTTTTCTTGAAAATCTGGTTTCCGGTATTGCGCTTAAAAACACTTTCAAAAACCTCCAGGTGGGTCCGAAGCAGAAACCGCCCGAACGGGAAGTCAAAGGCCGCTACGAAATTTTCCAGCGCCTAAGCGGCGAGCGACAGGTGGCGCGAAGAATTGATTACAGATAGGAGGTAGAACATAGAACTATAGAACTTGGAACTTATCAATTAGTGCGGATGTGCGTTTCTCTTCTATAATTATTAAAGGTCCCTAAGTTCTAAGTTCCATCCAATTCTATGGCAAAAGACCTCGCAAACGCACAAGACCTCGTTGACATCGAAGAGATCCGAAAAAGCACGGTGATCTTGAAGAATGGGAGGATGTTGAAGATCGTAATGGTAGACGGAGTGAATTTTTCGCTGAAATCCGAGGAAGAACAAAACATCATCACGTTTGCCTACCAGAACTTCTTGAACGGTCTGGACTTTCCGCTCCAGGCCATTGTTCACTCGAGGAAGATCAATATTGAAAAATATCTCTCCGGGCTTGAGAAGCGGCAGAGCGAAGAACCCTCGGCGCTTCTTCAAAACCAGATCGCCGAATACCGGGAATTCATCAAATCATTCGTGAAGGAAAACCCCATTATGGAAAAAACATTCCTCACGGTCGTACCCTTCAGCCCCACCGCCATTCCTCAGAAAGAAACGATCACGAAGTTCTTTCCGTTCTTCAAGAAAGACAAAGATTCGGAAAAGAGGGCGCACGATGCGGCAGAGGCGACATTTGAGCAGAATCTTTCCCAACTCGATCAGCGAGTGAGCCAAGTGACGGAGGGGCTCCGCGGCGTTGGTCTCGAAACGGAGGTGCTGAACAACCAGGCATTGATTGAGCTTTTCTATAATTTTTATAATCCCGAAACCATTGAGCGGGAAAATATCCCAATCCCCCAAAAATAACATGCCCGAGGAACAGGAACTTGTCTTCAAAGACATCAAGAAGATCATTGCTCCCGCGGGAGTGAAGGTTGAGTCCAACTACCTCACGATCGGCGATAAGGTTGTAAAGACCCTGTTCGTACTCTCCTACCCGCGATACCTCTCGACCGGCTGGTTTGAGCCGCTCATCAACTTGCCAAACCTTTTCGACATTTCGATCTTCGTGAACCCGATCGACACCGGCACGGCTTTGAAAAAATTGAGAAAAAAAGCGGCGCAACTTGAATCGCAGATCAACGACCAACAGGAGAAGGGGCTGGTCCGCGATCCCGTGCTCGAGACCGCGCTCCGCGACGTCGAGTCCCTCCGCGACACGCTCCAGCAGTCTCAAGAGAAACTTTTCACTATCGGCGTCTATGTTGCGATTTATGCCGAGACCCTCCAGGAGCTTTCAAAAATAGAGAATCGGATCAACACGCTTATGGAAGCGAAGTTGGTGTACTTGAAGCCCGCGCTCTTCCAGCAACTTGAAGGACTCCTCTCGGTAATGCCACTTGCGGAGGACAAAATTTCGGTCATCTCTCCGATGAACTCCGGCCCTATCTCCTCGTTCTTCCCGTTCGTCTCGGAGAACCTCACCTCCGACGAGGGCATTATGTACGGCATCAACCGCCACAACAACAGCTTGGTGATTTTCGACCGGTTTTCGCTCGAGAACGCGAACCAGGTGGTTTTCGCGAAATCCGGATCGGGAAAATCATACACCACGAAACTCGAGATTATTCGCTATCTCATGACGGGCGTGGACGTACTCGTAATCGACCCGGAAAACGAGTACCAGCGGCTTGCGGAGGGGTTTGGCGGGAGCTTCTTTAACATCTCTCTTTCTTCAAAAGAGCACATTAATCCTTTCGATATCCCGATCGTTCCCGAGGGAGAAAATCCGTCGGACGTGCTCCGTTCCCATATCGTGAACCTCGCCGGACTCCTGAAGCTCATGTTCGGGGGACAGCTCTCGGTAGAGGAGGACGCGCTCCTCGACCGGGCGATCACCGAAACATATGCCTCGCGGGAAATCGTGGCGGGCGAGGATTTCTCCACGGCGCAGCCGCCTCTTCTTGAAGATCTCGAGACCGTGCTCCGCAATCTCGAAGGAGGGCGCGGACTCGCCGAGCGCCTCTATAAATACACGAAAGGAAGCTTCTCCGGATTCCTCAACAATCCGACGAATATCGACATTTCAAACCGTCTCATCGTGTTCTCGATCCGCGATCTCGAAGACGAACTCCGGCCGATCGCGATGTACATCGTCCTGAATTTCATCTGGAACCTTGTCCGCGCGAATTTGAAGAAACGGCTTCTCGTCATCGACGAGGCGTGGTGGATGATGAAATACGAAGCAAGCGCGATTTTCCTCTTTGGGCTCGTAAAGCGCGCGAGGAAATACTATCTCGGGGTCTCCACGATCACGCAGGATGTTGAGGACTTTCTGCGGTCGCCTTACGGCCGCCCCATCATTACGAATTCCTCTATTCAGATTCTCTTGAAGCAGGCGCCCGCGACGATCGACATTGTCGCCAAAGCGTTCGACCTTACGGAGTCGGAGAAGAATATGCTCCTCGGCGCGGAGATCGGAACTGGCGTTTTCTTCGCGGGGAAGCGGCACGTCGCGATACAGATCATCGCCTCGTTCTTCGAGGATCAGCTTATTACCACGAATCCAAAACAGCTTCTCGAAGAGAAAAAAACGGGATCGTCCGCATAAAGAACCATGGAAGATCACAAGCCAAAAATTTCAATAGTGGAGATATACTTCGTCTCCGCCTACGTCATCCTCATTGACGGCATAGAGATTGCGCTTACGTTCGCTGCGTTCGACGACTTCTGGATTCTCGATATTCTCGCTTCGGCCGTCACCGCTTATATTTTCTACAAGGGGCTAAACGCCTCTCGGTACCTCGCGACATGGGCTCTTGAGTTCATTCCCTACGTGGGAAATCTTCCCCTCCTCACGGTCGGATTTTTCCTGACTGTCCTTCTCGACCGGAATCCAAAACTCGCGGCTGCGGCCGGGAAAATAGCCGCCGCAAAAGGGGGCGTCCAAAAACTTGGGGGCAAGCCAGGCGGCGCGCCCCACGAGAGAGGCGCCGCTCCTTCGGGTGCCGCAGTCCGCCCCCAAGGAACCACATCTTTCGAACCGCAATTTGCCGCCGGCGGGGGCAGGGTTGGTGCCGGTGCTCAAGAAGGAGGGGCCTACGCACAACAAACTCAATCTCCCGGAAAAGCGGGAGTAAGGCCCGAGGAGGGAAAAGCTCCCGGAGGCGGAGTGTCGGAGGAAGCGTTCGGGATGAGAAAAGAGCCGATTGAACAGGTAAAAGAGCTCTTCAAGCGGCCCCCTGACCAGCGAGAAAATGTTACAATGAACGGGAATGAGGTGAATTTGAAAAAATCCGAACCAGAGAAAAAAGCGGCATGAAGAAAATTTTTTCGTTCTTTATCTCTCTCGCCATCCTTTTCCTTATATTGTCCGCACTCCCGAGCCACGCACAAGAAGGTGAGCCCGAATTTGTGATTACATGGAGATCGCAGAGTTACACGCCCTCGCGTTTCTCCGGGAAAGTGCTTCCTGCGACGCGTTCTCCGGTTATCGTTTCGTTCGAAATCCTCGAGAACGGGAAACTCGTTGACCTCTCGAGCGAGACGATCTATTGGTACCTGAACGATAACTTGATTGAGGGAAGAAGGGGCGTTCAGGCCGCTTCGTTCTTTACGGGGGATACGCCGGGCGTTACCTACGACCTTCGCATCCAACTCAATAATTTCAAGGATCGGGGGCAGATCCTCGCGCAAAACGTAAAAATTCCGGTCGCCGAGCCGCAGGCCGTAATCGAAGCCCCTTTTCCGAGAGATCTTTTCTCGGGCTCGCGAATAACGGTGAGCGGTGAACCTTATTTCTTTAACGTCCAATCGCCCGACGATCTCGAAATTTCTTGGGAAGTGAACGGCGAAGCCCCCCTGAATCTCGAGAAGTCGAATGTTTTAGACGTCGGCCTTACGAATTTCAGCTCCGGCGACCAAGTCAAGGTGGATCTGAAAATAGAAAACTCGGAAAACTTTTTCGAAATCGCGGCAAAATCGATTTCGCTTATAAACCGATGATAAAAAAGGTGTTTTTTCTCCTCGTTCCTCTCCTCGCCGGCCTAACCGCGGAGGCCGCGCGAATTGACATCAGGAAGATCATCCCTGGAACATATTCTAACACCACTCCCGCAGGAATCGTCGCGAATCTTTATAATTTTGGCCTTTCGATCGCGGGCGTGCTCGCATTCGGCGCGATCGTCTACGGCGCGATAAAATACACGGTCTCCGCCGGAAACCCCTCTCAACAGAGCGAAGCCAAAGAATGGATCACGCAGGCGCTTTGGGGACTCCTACTTCTTGCGGGAGCATATCTCATCTTGAATACAATTAACCCGAGAATCACGAAGCTTCGGGTGGACATATGCACAACAGTATGCCCATCGGGACAGGTGTGTTTGGTAAACGAGAGTGGAGTAGGAACATGCCAATCCCTCTAAATCCATGAAACGTTTCTTCTATTCATTACTTATCATCGCGGCGATTGCCCTGATAATCTTCATTGGCTATTTCTTCCGCTATCGGAGCGAAAACGGCGAAATTCCATCTATTGGCACCCTCCCCGGGACGCCTCCTGTAACCGGGACGCCCGGCGCAGGAGGAGCAGGCGGGGGAGGCGAGCTTCCGGGAACGCCGCAGCCCGTATTCCTTCCGGGCCAAAAGTTTGGGCTTGTAGTACAAAATCCCGTGAAGGACTATTTTATTGAGAGCGACAACGATATATTTCTCGTCCAGCCCGACGGCCAAGTGGTAAGGGTCTCAAGCTCCGGGGAAACAAGCGTTTTGAGCTCCACCGCAATCGCAAACATAATCTCCGCTTCGTTTTCCCCGAGCGGCGATCGCGTACTCGTTTCTTTCGGAAACCTTGCCTCCCCGCAGTTCAGCGTCTTCGACGTCCAATCAAAAACATGGCAGCCGCTCGACTCCAAGATGCAGTCGCCCACATGGGGCCCGCGCGGCTCAGAGATCGCCTACTTCGCAAACCGAGCGACGCGGAGCGGCCTCGAGACGCTCGATCTCCAAAACGCGAAAGCGAAACCACGGGAGCTTTTTAGAATGTATCAGCAAGACCTCATTCCGAGGTGGCTGAATCAAAATACCGTTCTGCTTTCGGAAAAAAGCAGTGCGCTTATCGGGAGTTCTCTTTGGAAATATGACGTGGGGAGAAAAAGCTTCATTACTCTCGAAACGAACAAACCCGGTCTCCAGTCGGCCTGGAACGCGTCCGGCACCCTTGGGCTTGTCTTCTCAGCCAAACAAAGCAGCGGCCGCGGCGGAGATCTTACGCTCACTGATGGAAGCGGCAAGGTGCTCTATCGCATAAACTTTCTTACTCTTCCCTCTAAGTGCCTCTTTACCGAAAAGATCTCCGCGCCCCCTGTTGCTACAACGAGCACCGCCCCCGCGAAACAGACGCCGGGAAAGGAGGTTCTCTACTGCGCGATACACCGGGATCCCGAAAAACTGCGGACGAGCGAGCTTCCCGACAGCTATGAGAAGCGTGAACTCTTCACGAGCGACGACTTCTACGTGATCGATCTCGGGAGCGGCAACACGAGTCCGGTTTTCGTTGACCCCGACAAGGACATTGATGCGGACAATTTGAAAATATTCAACAACAAGCTCTTCTTTGTAAACAGGTTTGACACCCGCCTCTACGCAATCTCACTTGCGGAATGAATTACCGCACCGCAGAGCGGCGGGGTATTGTGGGCGAAAATAAAAAGGCGGGGAGCACCCGCGCTTTTTTTCTCAACTTCTTTCACTCTACACGCGTTCGACTTCCGCCCCTCCTCCCTCGCCCACAGGCTTAAGGTGCGGAGAAACCTCTCCTTCTTTAATCATTCTCACGACTACATAACGGCCCTTTCCCGTTCCTAAGCTTTCTGTCACCACTTCGGGATGTGTAGCAAGCTCGAGGTGCACAAGCCGCCGTTCATAGGAATTCATCACGGGGAGCGGCATTTCCTGCTTCGTTGCCACCACCTTGCGCGCCGCGGCGCGGGCAAGCTCCACGATCAAACCCTCGCGCTCGCGGCGATAGTTGTTAATATCGAAGAAAACGGGCGGTTGTTCGTTTTTTTTTGCCACCATCTGAAGAAGATAGTTTAAGTGATCAACGAGCATTGGGAGGTTCTCCTTGATTAGATCTTGATGGTCGTAAATAAAAAGCGTTCCGTGCCGGTGCTCTTCGTCAACTTCGACTCCCCACTCGGTGAATCCGGAGAGTTCCATGATTTTATTTACGAACGTTTCCCAATTGACCATTGTGCGTGCTTCGGTTGATAAGTTTTTGCTGAATAATAGAGAAGAGGGATGTGGTAAGCCAGTAAAGCCCGATAGCTGCGGGCAACCGGAAGAGAACGACGAAGGTGATTACCGGAGCGATGTATGCCATCTGGCGCCCCATCTTCTCCGCCTGGCTTAAGTTTTTTCCCTTCTCAATCTTTGGCAGAGCGAGCCAACCTTGCACATACTGCGCAAGGGTCGCAAAACCCGTTACTATAATATTGCTTTCTTCGAGCGGAATCAAGTTAAAACCCAAAAAGTGCGTGTTCAGGCCGTCCGGTGCGATCAGGAACGAATAGATACCGGCGAGTCCATCGGGCTTCAAGATATTATTAAAAATCTGGAAAAGGGCAATGAGAATGGGAAGTTGAACGAGCAACAGAAAAATTCCGGAGAAGGGATTGATGCGGTGCTCCCGATATAAACCCATCATCGCCTCCCCTTGCTTCTGCCGATCGTGTTTGTGTTCCTCTTGAATTTTCTTGATCTTCGGCTGAAGTTCCTGCATGAGCATCTGATGGCGCGCGCTTTTACTGAACACGGGAAAGAGGATGATCCGGATGAGCACCGTGAGAAAAATAATTGCGAGACCGAGATCTTTGAACGCGATCGTCTGATAAAAGAAAATCAGCGCATTTAAAAGCGGCTGATACAAAACAAGATTATAAAGGTTAGCCATTGGATTTCGGATTTGTCTGAACTACCTCTTTCTTTAGAGCATCGAGTTCTTGCGCGAGTTGTTCCTTCGAAAAATCTTTCGCAGCCGTCCAAAGGGTTACGAGGACGTCTCTTCCAATGTTCGGCCAGAGGCGGAGGCGCACGGCAATCTGCCTTTTCCAAAAGTGCCGTCGGACGGCGCTTTTCTCCGCCTTGCCTCCTATAATGATAGCGTAGCGGTTATGACCGAGATTATTAGCAAGCGACTGTACGGCAATGTGGGTAAGACGAATGATCCTCTCGCGTCCGCCTTTTCTTCTAAACCCTTGAAATCCGCTTCGCGGCAGACGAAACTTCCGGGGAAGCATGCTTTAGAAGTGAAAGGCGTTGGAGCTTAAACCGTGAGGCGTCTCCTTCGCTTAAGGCGCCTGCGACTCAGCACCCTTCTTCCGCCCGGTTTCCTCGCACGAGCTCTGAACCCATGCGTCCTCGCCCTCTTTCTTTTTTTGGGTTGATAAGTTACCGACATTCTTCTATTCTAACAATACCCAAGAAGCTTTGTAAACGCTCCCTTGTGGCTAAAAAAGAGTTGTGAACAGTTAATCCCCAAACTTTCTATTCCACTTGTTTTGACGAATGGAAAATAAAAAATACAATTAAGTCATGGATCTTGAGCAAATTTGGCAATTGACGCTCGGGGAGATAGAACTTCAGGTTTCGAGGGCGAACTTTGCCACTTGGCTCAAAAACAGCCGTTTGGTGGATAAAAAAGACGGGGTATTTATAATCGCCCTTCCAAGTAATTTTGCCAAAGAGTGGGTTGACAACAAATACCATAAAAATCTTCTTGGCATTATACGCACGCTGGATTCTTCGGCGAAAAGGCTGGATTTCGTCGTCGACGGTCAGATATTTGCCTTGAACGATCAAAAAACGCCCGTTGCCACAATAGACCCGTCGAAATTTGAGAATAGTATCAAGCTCGATTTTAAAGTTGATCCCGAAACCAATCTCAATCCGCGCTACACGCTTAATTCGTTTATTGTGGGCTCTTCAAACGAGCTTGCGTGCGCTGCGGCAGGCGCGGTGGTTCGGGAGATTGGAACAAAATACAATCCTTTCTTCATTTATGGAGGCGTAGGTCTTGGGAAAACCCATCTCATCCAGGCGATTGGAAATGAGATTCGGGAGCTCTACAAGGACAAGGTCAGGCCAAAGTATGTTTCTTCAGAGAAGTTCACGAGTGATGTTGTTTGGGCAATCCGCAACAAGCGGATGGAGGATATTAAAAAGAAATATCGGGATGTTGACGTCCTTATTGTTGATGACATTCAGTTTATTGGGGGAAAAGAAAAAACAGAAGAGGAGTTCTTCCATACTTTCAACGCACTCTATGAAAACAACAAGCAGATTATCATCTCCTCGGACCGCCCGCCTCAGTCCATCCCTACGCTCGAAGAGCGGCTCCGTTCGCGTTTTGAGGGAGGGTTGATCGTCGACGTAGGCTATCCCGACTACGAAACTAGAATTGCAATTATCAAAAGCAAGCTTCAGGAGGCAAACCGAACCTTGGGTGATCAAATTGTCGACCTCGTTGCAAAAAAAGTGAAGAAAAACATAAGAGAATTAGAGGGGGTGCTAAATAAGATTCTCTTCTATCAAGAGAAAAAACAAGTTGAGCTCTCAGAAAAGGTCGCCTCTGAAATCATTGATAAATCAATACAAAATCTCTCGCGGCACGTGAGTGATGACCAGGTTTTAAAGGCGGTCGCCGAGTTCTTTAATGTGCAGATTGAAGATCTTATGGGGAGATGCCGCAAGAAGGAAGTTGTGGAACCGCGGCAGGTTGCAATGTATCTTCTTCGGGATCTTTTGAATCTTTCGTATCCGTATATTGGGGAAAAGCTCGGGAGAGATCATACGACCGCAATTCACTCTTATGAAAAAATTAATCAGGAAATAAATAAAAACTCGTTTTTAAACCAAAAAGTGATTCTAATTAAAGACTTAATTTATAAGAGTTAACCCACAACTTTTCCAAAAGTGTTTTCTTTTTATGCGAGCGGGAGGTGGCGTTTTTAAACAAACAACCACAAAGAAAGATATTTTTCCCCACAACCAACACCACTATAACTATAACTACAACATGAAATTAATAATTATTAAGACGAACTTAAAAGAAGGGTTGTCTGTGATTGAGCGCGCGGGTGCGGAGAATCAAAACCTCCCAATCCTTAAAAATTTTCTTTTAGAAGCGATTGAGAATAAAATTCGTGTGACGGCGACGAATTTGGAAATAGCGGCAAGCGCAACTATTTCCGGGAAAATTATTGAGGAAGGAAGGACTTCTGTGCCAATAAGCGTGTTTTCGAGTCTCTTAAATAATCTTCAGAGTGAGCGTTTAAATCTGGAGAAAAAAGGCGACGGTTTAAATATAAAAACCGACAATTACGAAGCTACCATTCAAGGTCTTTCCGCGGACGAATTCCCTATCATCCCGAAACTAAAAAACCCAGCAAACCACATCAGTGTAAAAACAGAGCTTTTCAAAGAAGCCTTAGGACAGGTTCTTCTTGCGGCACAGTTTTCCGATCTCCGCCCGGAATTGAATAGTGTGTTTTTTGATTATTCGTTGGATGCCCTAAGGCTTGTCGCGACAGACAGCTCACGACTCGCGGAAAAGACGATTCAAAAAAATCAGATCGAAGCTGACAACGCCCCGGGTTTTAAATTTCTCCTGCCGCTCAAAACAAGCCAAGAACTCCTGCGCATCTTAAAAGACGGGGAGACATTAAAAATTTACCACGACGAACACCAGGCGCTTTTTAAAAGAGGCAATGCGGAGCTTATTTCCCGGCTC
>CAYHEU010000029.1:0-9982 GCA_964355785.1 uncultured Candidatus Saccharibacteria bacterium
TAAAACTGAAGTTTTTAAACCGGAGAAACTAAAGTCGTAGCTTTTATCATGCATCATCGGGCGGGGAAAATTAATCGCTTCCGGATTGCCCCTCTTTGCTAATTTCTCCAATTCCGGCCCGCCGGGGTAGGGAAGCCCCAAGAGCCGCGCCACCTTATCGAACGCTTCCCCGACCGCATCATCTCGCGTTTCGCCGAGTTTTTTCCAGGTTTTCAAATCTTTGACGTGGAGTAGGATTGTGTGCCCGCCGCTTACGATAAGCGCGATTGCTGGAAGCACCAAATTCCAGTTTCTAATTTCCAAACGCTTGGAAATTGTGTCTTGGGATTTGATCTTTACAGCTTTCTTCGGCAGAAGAAAGCTGTAAAGATGCCCCTCAAGATGATTCGCACCGACAAGCGGGATTTTTAATTCTTTTGAAAGTTCTTTCGCAAAGATGATACCAGTCCATAGCGCCGGCTCCAGTCCTGGCCCCACCGTAACCGCTATTAAATCAACCGGAATTTTTTTCTTAACATTTTGTGCGATCGCACGATTTGTTAAGACTTTCTTGCTCGAGGGGCGGAAAAGTTTTTCGAGAAGAACCGGTAAATTTTTTATATGCTCCCGTTTCGCGAGGTTGGGAACCACGCCGCCGAACGGACGATGGATTTTGATCTGCGAGGCGACGAGGTTTTTAAGCACTCTAAATTTCGGCGATCTAATGCCGCCGGTTGCTTCTACGAGCGCAATTGCTGTTTCATCACAACTTGTTTCAATCCCTAAAATACGCATACGTAAGTGAGTATAAATTGAAATTTAGTGAAAAGAAAAGCCCGTATTGCTACGGGCCGAAAATCAATGGGGATTTCTATACCCCCCACACTCCATCGAAGTCCACGAAGATCAATTCTACTTTGATGTTGGTAGGGATATTGTTCCGTATGATTTGACTAGCTGTTGCGAGGTTTGCCACGTGTTGGTGTTGTTCCAGTTCAAGATCGCCATTGAACGCCTCAAGCCCCCCGTACGCTTCGCAGTCGCTGTGGGTCATAAGGATAACCTTCTTGGGGTGATTAAGCTTGATCGAAATCTTGATATCGTGGAAGAGTTGAACACGTTCGGCCTCATAAGCGGGATGATCAAGAGCTTTGGCGCCTCCCCAACGTCTGATAATGTCGCAGTGTTTGAACCCTTCATGTTCAATGAACGCGTGGAGCACCCTTGAGAAACGGTCATCGGAACACCATACAATCGTCGCATCTGCTTCGTAATGTTCGCGCGGAGAGCGGAAAAAGATTAATTTTCCAGCCACACCTGATCCTCCTCGAGAAGAAGCTTATTGTTATTTAGCCGTGTTTCCAAGAAGCCGGAGCTTGCTGGAATATAATGCTATTTGTTCCTGCTGTCAACGATTTCTTCAAAAGTTATTTCGTGGACATCATTGATTTTTGTGAGAATTATTTTCACGCGGAGGTCTGGATATTTTTCCAAAATAATTTTCTTTGCGGTTTTCATGTCCGAGGCGTGGCGCCGCTTTTCTTCTTCATCGGAGGAAAATGCCTTGCGGCCCCCATACGCTCCGCAGTCGGTATGATTCATTAAAATAATTTTGCCGATATTATGGAGTTGTTTTGAGATATCTATCTGGCGAAGGATAAATTCCCTGTCCGTTTCACTTTTGGGCGCAGCAATATTTTGTGTGGCTCCCGCAACGGAAACGATATCGCAATCGCCGAGAAGTTGGTTGTCTTCAAGATATTTTTTAATCGCTTTACCGAAATGGAAGTCAATGCAGTGTAAAATTAATGCTTTGCAATTGTGGGACATTTTAATAAAAAAGGTGAGCGAGGAGGAGTCGACGACGGGGGATGAGCCCGAAGTTCCCCCCTCCTCGCTTGGTGAAAACGGGGTGGATAGCCCGTTTTCACGGCTCCGTCGGGGGACGGAATCCAATGATATTGTAGCGGAATTTGTATTTTGCGCAAGAAAAAGCCCCTCGAGAAGCGAGGGGCTGGTGTAGTTAGATGGACGATGTTTGGGGATCAGACGTTCGGGATCTCGAGTTGATCCAGGCAGATCCTGGGGTTCAGGTGGTAGCTTCGCATCCCCTTGGGGATCTGGTCGCCGTAGTCGAGGTGGAATGGCGTCCGGACGGTGGTCCCGGGGTTCTCCTTCTCAATAAGATATTTAACCGCCACAAGCTGGCGCATCGCTTCCCGCACGTTCAGGCCGTGCTGAATGCACTTCCTACAGGGCCAATGGCCGCAGGCCATGACCTCCTTAAATCCGGTCATCATGAGGGTGTCGCTTACCTCCCGAAGGAAGATTCGGCTGGCGCTCATGAAGCCGCCGTTGGTAGGGGAACAGGGAGCGAGACGGACAGGCCCGCCATGCCAGGCGAAAAGGTGAACGCGGGGATCCTCGGTCTTCGAGAAACCACGCAGGTAGGCGAGATGCTGTACCATGTCGTAGCGACGCTCCCAGTTGGAGCAGACGATGAGGATCACGGGCTCGCGATAAGCGAACCTTTCGGGGTCCAGCGCGTGAAGGAAGCCGTCCTTATTGCGAGCCTTTCGAACGAGTTCGTAATCGCCTCTCGTCCAGTCTTGAGCCATCCACGCCTCCTCTGAAAGAAGTTCAGGGCGTTTCGTCCACTAATAGCTTTGTTTGGTTCGCGGAATTCACTTCCACGAAGCCGGAGCTTACTGGAATATAATGCTCTTTTTTTTCGTTGTCTATGATTTTTATGGTTCCTGTGGGGAGCATCGAGATAAGCGGACGATGGTTGTTAAGAATAGTAATCTCGCCGACCGCGGTTTTACAGTTCACGGATTCGGCGTCGCCCTGATAAAGAATTTTTTTAAGAGAATAAATGGAAAGTTTCATTGATTATTTTTTGTAAAAAGTCTTTGGATTCCTTTGCCGAGCCAGTACGCTACTACTGTGTTTACAAGAAATGTAAGCGTAATAAGCAACCAAAACAAAGAGAGGTTATTAGATAAGTTGGGGTAAAAAGCAAGCAAGGCAATAAGATAGCCCCATGGGGTAACAGAATAAAGTCTTAATGCTATTTCGCAAGTGAAGGGATAACCAACATCAAAATGGCAGTTAAATGAATAAATTATCAGCACAATCGCTAATAATACATAAATACTAGCCACAGTTAGTCCGATTTTTGATTTCGGTATTCTGATGCTCATTCTTTTATCTCCTCTATCGCGCCCTTAAGATAAAAATTCTCTTCCGGCACTTCGTCGTGCTTGCCCTCCAAGATTTCTTTGAATCCGCGGATGGTATCTTCGCGTTTCACATATTTTCCGGAACGGCCGGTGAATGTTTCGGCAACGAAGAATGGTTGAGAAAGGAATCTTTGAATTTTCCGAGCGCGATCAACCGTTTTGCGGTCGGTTTCCGAAAGCTCCTCAATTCCGAGAATCGCGATGATGTCTTGGAGTTCTTTATAGCGTTGGAGAGTTTTTTGAACTTCGCGCGCGGTGTCATAATGCTCACGGCCAACGATTTTGGGGTCAAGCGCGCTGGAGTTTGAAGCGAGGGGATCAACGGCCGGGTAAATACCGATTTCGGTCAAAGCGCGGGAAAGTACGATAGTTGAATCAAGGTGGCTGAAGGTGGTTGCCGGCGCGGGGTCGGTGATGTCATCCGCCGGCACATAGATTGCCTGCACCGAGGTAATTGAACCCTTATTCGTTGAAGTAATACGTTCCTGGAGTTCCGCCATCTCGGATGCGAGCGTCGGCTGATATCCCACGGCGGATGGCATCCGGCCCAAAAGCGTCGAAACCTCGGAGCCGGCTTGCGAGAAGCGGAATATATTGTCTATGAAAAGCAATACGTTTTTTCGTTCTTCGTCTCGGAAATATTCTGCCATTGCGAGCGCGGACAAGGCTACCCGAGCCCGGGCGCCGGGTACTTCGTTCATTTGTCCGAAGACGAGCGCGGTTTTTTTGATGACGCCGGACTCCACCATTTCTCTGTATAAGTCGTTTCCTTCGCGGGTTCGTTCTCCCACTCCGGCAAAAACTGAAACGCCGCCGGATTCTTCGGCAATATTCCTGATAAGTTCCTGAATAAGGACGGTTTTGCCGACGCCGGCGCCGCCGAAAAGCCCCACCTTGCCGCCTTTTACGAACGGTGCAATAAGATCAATGACTTTAATGCCTGTTTCAAAAACTTCCGTTTTCGTTGATTGTTCCGTGAACGAGGGTGCGGGACGGTGAATGGGATAATATTTCTTTCCTCCGGGGGAGGATCCGCCTTGGGCGGAGAATTCTTTCTCTGAAATATCGAGTGGTCTTCCTATAACATCAAAAATATGTCCTAACACTCTTGGGCCAACCGGCACTTCAATCATTTTTCCGGTATCCGTTACTTCCACACCGCGGCTGAGGCCGTCGGTTGAGTCCAGCGCAATTGCGCGGAGCCGCCCGGGTTCCAAGTGTTTCATTACCTCAAGCGTGAGTTCGCGGTCGCCAATTTTTGTCTTGAGACCGTTATAAATGGAGGGCATTTTCTCACTTTCGGGAAATTCCACATCCACTACAGGACCTATAATTTGTATAATCTTGCCTTGTTTCATGTTGGTAAATTTAAAGTGTAAATATCAAAATGGAAAATGACAATTAAAAATTTAAAATTTTGCATTGTAATTTTGATCTTTGATTTTTGCGTTTTGCATTATTTACGACCGGCCCGATGATTTGTATTATTTTTCCTGTTTTCATAATCAACTAATAACTAATCTTTACTAATGTACTAATCACGACAAGTTTACTATTCTTCGAAACTTTACTCCATCAGTGCCAAAGTTAATAAGCAATGCCAGCTGCAATTTTCCGGTTTTAAGGTATTCAAGCACTTGATCTATATTTGTTTTTGAAAACCGCTCTCCCTTCTTGATTTCCACAATGATTTTATTTTCAATAAGGAAGTCGAAAAAGTTTTTCCCAATCGTACTGCCTTTAAATTTAAGTGGTGTAAAGACTTGTTCTTGAAATGAGAGATTTTGGTTTCTCAAAGATTCAGCCAGGGCTCTTTGATAATACTTTTCATGATGTCCGCTCCCTATCTCGTTATAGACGTCAAACGCCGCTCCCACGATTTTGTAGCTTAGTTCTGGATGAACGAGATCAATTTTTTTTAACGGTCATGTTGATTGGTGTATTTATTATCAACTAATAGCGAATTGGTACGAATATACTAATAAAGTTTTATTCGTATATTAGTATTTATTAGTTATTGGTTGATAGCTTCCGCTCCCGCGGTGATTTCGACGAGTTCCCGCGTGATTCCCGCCTGCCGCGCTTTGTTGTAGACAAGTGCGAGGCGAGAGGCAAGCTCCGAGGCGTTGTCCGAAGCGCTCTTCATCGCCATGCGGCGCGCGGCGTGTTCCGAGGCGTTGGCTTCAAGGATTAGGTGATAAAGCTGCATTTCCACAAGATGAGGCACGAGATTCGCGAGGAGCTCCGCGGGCGATGGCTCAATTAGGTAATCGGTGAGGATTGAGGATTGAGGAGAGAGGAGAGAGCGAAATTCGGAGAATTTTCCGGTTTCCGGGATAAGTTCGTTCATGGTTTCCCTGAGCACGCTAACGTCTATCGGGAAAATTTTTCTTGCGAGCACTTCCTGCCGGAGCGCGGAACGGAAGTGAGATGAAAACATGATAACTTCGTCCCATGCGCCATTTATGTATCCGTTCGTGAGATGGTCGCTTATGGGTTTGGTCTCTTGGAGTGTCGTATAATCGCCGACCCGCGTAAACGATCTTTCAAGAGATGGCGTGCGCCGTGCGAGGTATCGCGATGCCTTCTGCCCGACCGCGATAAAAAGATAGCGAGAGTTGCCCTCCGAAGCTTTAGCGGAGGACGGGTCAATCTTTTCGCTCTTTAAGAATTTCTCAAATTTTCGAATGACCGCGCTGTTAAACGAACCCGCGAGGCCTTTGTCGGAGGTAATGAGCGCTATTGCCGTGTGTTTTACTTTGCGTTTTTCAAGTACTGGCGGCAAAACAACTCCGTCAAGTTTTGAAAGCGTTCCCAAAAGGTCCAATGCCGTAAATGCATAGGGGCGCGAGTTCAAGGCGATCTCCTGGCTGCGGCGCATTTTGGTCGCCGCGACAAGCTCCATCGCCTTGGTGATCTTTCCGATATTTTGGATACCGCTTATGCGTTGTTTGATGCGTTGAAGGGATTCCATATACTTAGAATTTATAAATTAGGATTTAGAATTTAGGAAACGATCAATAGCGCCCTTTAATTTTTCTTCGGTTTCGGTAGAAAGCTCTCCCTTCTCGCGAATGACTTTCAGAATATCCTCATGGAATTTTTCCATATATTCCACGAAAAGATTTTCTGTTTTTTTGACCTCCGCAACATCCAGATCGTCAAAATAATCGTTCAGCGCCGCGTAGAACACGGCCACCTGTTTTTCGAACGGCACCGGTTCCAAGTCCGGCTGTTTCAGTACTTCCGTGATGACCTGCCCGTGCTTGATGCGCTTTTTTGTGGTTTCGTCCACGTCCGAGGCGAATTGCACGAATGCCTGAAGTTCGCGGAACTGTGCAAGCGAAAGCCGGAGTTTGCCGGCAACTTTTTTCATTGCCTTGGTTTGCGCCGCCGAACCCACGCGGGAGACGGAGAGCCCCACATTCACCGCCGGGCGGATTCCTTGGTAGAACAAGTCAGACTCAAGATAAATTTGCCCGTCGGTGATGGAAATGACGTTTGTGGGAATATAGGCGGTTACGTCGCCGAGCTGGGTTTCAATAATAGGAAGCGCGGTCAAAGACCCGCCGCCTTTTTCTTTAGAGAGTTTTGCCGCGCGTTCCAAAAGCCGTGAGTGGAGATAGAAAATATCGCCCGGATACGCCTCGCGTCCCGGCGGGCGGCGAAGGAGGAGCGAGATTTGCCGGTAGGCCCAGGCGTGTTTTGAAAGGTCGTCGTAAATCACGAGCGCATCCTCGCCTTTATCCATAAAGTATTCGCCGACGGCGCATCCTGCGAAGGGAGCCAAGTACCACAGCGCGGCAGGGGACGAGGCCGAGGCGGAAACCACAACGGTATACTCCATCGCGCCGAATTTTTTCAAAGTTTCTACGATTTTCGCGACTTTGGATTCTTTTTGACCCACTGCTACGTAGATGCAGATGGGAGGTTTTTCACCTTTGTTGTTTAGTTGATTGATAATTGTGTCGAGCGCCACCGCAGTCTTTCCGGTTTGCCGGTCGCCAATGATGAGTTCCCGTTGGCCACGGCCTATGGGGATCATGGAATCAATTGCTTTGAGTCCAGTATGAAGCGGGGTATTCACCGGTTCGCGATCTAGAACCGAAGGAGCTTTACGCTCCAAAAAATATCTCCCTGATGCCGGTTTGCTAAAGATGACCCCTCGTCCATCCAGTGGATTGCCTAGGGGGTCTATAACTCTGCCTTTTAATTCCGGCCCTACCTCCAGTGAAAGAATTTTCCCTGTGCCTTTGACCGTGTCGCCGGTTTTGATGGACGTATAATCGTCAACAACCAAAGCGCCGATCGTTTCTTCTTCAAGATTTATAGCAACAGCGCGCCGTTCGCCTCCGTGCGTTTCGATCGTCAAAATTTCTTGACTCAACGCTTCCTTAAGTCCAGAAATTTTTACAATGCCGTCGGCGACTTCAATTACGCGGCCGACCTTTTCCCACTTGGCGTCTTCCTTATACCCCTCAATTTCTTTTTTTAATTTTTCTATTATTTCGTATGACATAATGCGAATCTACCTGCCCGACTTACCTCTTCGGCAATTCAGGCGGGCGGGCGAATATATGCGAATGCTGCGAATATTTTTAGGTAAATAGTTTTTGTAATTTCCGCTTAAGCGACCCGTCGAATTGCTCTTCATCATTTACGATGATTTTGACGCCAGCAATGAGATCGGGATTTATTTTTTCTTCTAAGATGTCTGATTTCTGTATGAATTTTTTAGCGAGGTGTTCAAGCGGTTTTTTAACTTGCCGCGCAATTTCAATGGTTACTTTGCGGATGCCGATTTTTTCACGCAGGAGCTTCTCGGCTTTGGCAACGATTTTAGGGAGAAGATAAAGATCGCCATTCTTTTTGAGGAGCGCAAGAAAACGAGAGACGATTTCCTTTTCGCGTACTACCGTGAGTTCCGGAATTGCGACCTCGGCGAGTGCCCGGGCGTAGAGTTTTGGAGGATATTTCATTTTGCCGGTTATTTGCTCACTGCCTCGACCGCCTTTTTGATAAGCGCTTCGTCAATTTTTTCCGGATCCATCTCTACGGTTTTTGCAATCGCGCGCTTCACGACGTCCGCGGCCTCTTTCTGTATTTCGCGTCTTGCCTCTTCTTTTTTTCCTTCCGCGGCGAGTTCGCCGCTCCTCACGAGCGCGGCCTCTTTCTGCCGCGCTTGCTCCAAGAGCTCCATCTCCAGTTTCTTTGATTTCTCTTCGGTCGCACGGAGGAGGGCGAGCGCTTCTTGCTCGGTTTCCTTCATTTTCTCCTTCTGCATCACCGAAATTTCTCCGAGCCGCTGGTCCGCCTCCTTTGCTTTTGCGAGCCCCTCCTCAATCTTCGCCCGCCTTTCCTTCATGATTTTTATGAGAGGTTTGTAGGCGAAAACGCGGAGGACCGCAAGAAGAATAAGAAAATTTACCGTCTGGCTTAAGAGCAGTTTCCAATCAATGCCTAATTTTGAGACGAACTCTTGCATGAGAGTATTCGCGAATAACGCGAATTTTAATTAATAATGCGAATTTGCGTTATTACTTCACTATTCGCATTATTAGCGATTACTATACGAACTTAATGATTAACGCGACGACGAGCGCGTAAATTGCGATTGCTTCGGCGAACGCGATCGCCAAAATCATCGCCGTCTGTACCTTTGGGGCGGCTTCGGGGTTTCTCCCGATCGCATCCGCTCCTTTTGAGCCGATCCAGCCGATTGCGATCGCGGGGGCGATCGTGCCCAAGGCAATCGTAATCATCGTGGCCCAGAGGCGAACAGATTCAACATTCGTTGCGAGACCAACTACTTCGTTTTCCATAATTTTTTCCTTAAGTAGTGATTTTTGCGACCTTTTGCTCTAATGTGCCCTTTCGTGCTCCGCGGTTGCAATAGCGACGAAGACAAGAGATAGCATAGCAAAAACGAAGGCCTGAATAAAGCCGACGAAGATCTCAAGGAAAAGGAAGGGGAGCGGAACGATGTAGGGGACAAGAAAACCCGTGATAATCAAGAGTACTTCTCCCGCGAACACATTCCCGAACAATCGGAACGAGAACGAAACCACTTTCGCGACCTCGGAGATCAGCTCGAGAATTCCGATGAAAAAGCCGATCGGGCTTTTGAAATTAAAAAATTTTGAAAAGTGAATTTTGGGGCCTAGGGCGATGACGCCGAAGATGTTTACGGTAAGAACCGCGATAAGCGCGATTGCGAGCGTGAAATTCAGATCTGCGGCGGGGGAGCGGAAAAGCGGCGTGAATTCTTTTTCGTTTCCATGGAGCGTGGTGAATCCGATAGATCCCACGATGGGCAGAAGCCCGAACCAGTTTGAGAAAAGAATGAAGATAAAAATCGTCGCGACGAGCGGGAGATATTTTTCCGTTTTCCTGCGGTCTCCGAGTACGGAATCCATAAGATTGAAAATTCCCTCAATGAAAAATTCGGCAACATTTTGGAATTTTCCGGGGATAAGCGCGAGTTTTCTGTGATAGAGAGAAACAAGAATCATAAGAAACATAGAAACGATAATCGCCAAGAGAAGACCGTTTGTAATTGGCCATGCTCCGAGGCGCAGTATCTCTTCAGCTCTGAGGGATATGTGTGGCATGAAAGCTCTTGTCTCTCGCGACAAGAGGTGAATTATAACCGAAAATGGCTGAAAAATCGAGGAATTTTATTGAACGGCCCCACGGGGAGTTCGTCGTCCCGCCAAGGCGGGTATCCTAAAACCCTACGTACCACCCCGACCCCCATCTGG
>CAYHEU010000030.1:0-9917 GCA_964355785.1 uncultured Candidatus Saccharibacteria bacterium
GGGGGAATTCCCTGCCTTGCCGGCAGGCAGGCTCGCCGCCGCAGGCGGCGAAATGCGTTCGGACTAATTCAAGAATACTGCACAACTTTCATGGACGAACATAAGCGAAAATTAAGACAAGACCTCGGAATCATCATTGTGAGCGTCGTTGTTGCGATCGGTCTCGCATGGACGGGCGCGATAGGAAATTTCCTCGCATCTACCAAAGAATTGCGGCACCTTGGGAGCTTTATCGTCGGAATTTTTTTCACCACCGTGTTTACGAGTTTCCCGGCGATGGTGGTGCTCGGCGAACTTGCGCAGGCGGGGCCGCTTTTCTGGGTCGCGTTCTTGGGCGCGCTCGGCGCCTTGGTCGGCGATTTTGTGATTTTCAAATTCTTTCGGGACAGAATTGCGGACGATTTTAATTATCTCGTGAAGCGATCCGGCAAAGAGCGCTTCTTTTCCATTTTTCATCGCCGCATTTTCCGCTGGCTTTTCCCGCTCGTGGGCGCCCTTATCGTTGCCTCTCCCCTCCCCGACGAAATAGGTCTTGCGATGATGGGGCTCTCCAAGATGAAGACGGCGCTCTTTGCTCCAATTTCTTTTACACTTAATTTTTTGGGCATTCTCATTGTTGGACTTATAGCGAGGAGTTTGATTTAATGAATCCATATCAACATGGCGCCGGGATTTGAACGCAGCAAGCAGTTTGAAGAAAATCCAAAATCTCCATGGGAAGATCTTCCGAAGCCGGAAATCTTGGAAATTGCGGGCAAAGACGTCGAAGTGTATGACGTGAGCCCAGAAAATCTGAAAACGGAGGTTCCGACGGTTGTGGCTCCTGCATGGGGGGTTCGCCCTGACGTGTACCGCTATAACATCGGGACCTTGGTTGATGCCGGGAGAAGGGTTATTTCTGTGGATGCGCCCCACGGAGTGGAGACGGAAAAGGAAGAAGATTTGCCTATGGCGGAATTGCGAAAGATGGCTGCGATAATGGAGACCGTTGAAGCTAAGGGCATAGAGAAGGTTGACGTCGTCGCGCACTCCGAAGGAGCGCTCTATATGACGATTGCGGCGACTCTCCACCCGGAGCGTTTTAGAAACATGGTGCTCGTCGACCCCGCGGGCATTATTGGGGAAGACAATATTATGAGGCTCGGAAAAGGGTTTGGCGAAGATGCGGCGCTCGAAGCCGAACGGCGCAAAACCAAGACCGATCGCGATGCCACCGACCCCGCGGAATTTCAGCGGACAATCCTTTCGAGCCCTTTGAAATCACTCCGGGAGATATTCGCGATTTCCGGCGCCGATATCCGAGAGATGCTTCGGAATCTTAAAGAAAAAGGGATAGGGATCTCTGTGATCCACGCCATCGACGACAAGGGTTTTCCTATGGAGCGGGTGCAGTTTGAGCGCCTGCCCGGCGAGAGCGAGAAGGTATTCAAAGCGCGCGTGGAAAAGATCAAAGCAAACGATCCCGAAACGGCGAAGACGATCAAGGGAAACGTGGACACGAGCATGGTCGACGGTTTTTATTCCGTCCAAGGAACCCACAACGAGATTATCCAGAGACCCGAGCTCTACACGAAGCTCGTGGAGCACGCACTCGAAGCGATGGAGAAGAAACAAGAAAAGCAGCGTGGACAAGAAGCAGGCGCTTAAGAAATTGGAAGAAGAAATCGCGGCCGACGCCTCGCTTCCGCTCCGGGAGGCGAATTTGGTATTCGGCGAAGGGAATCCCGATTGCAACGTTCTCTTCATCGGTGAGGGACCGGGGTTTCATGAAGATCGCCTCAAGCGGCCGTTCGTGGGCCGCGGCGGACAACTCTTGGACGAAATGATCAAATCAATCGGCTGGAAGCGGGAAGATGTCTATATCACGAATATCGTGAAACGCAGGCCGCCCGAGAATCGCGATCCGTTGCCCGAAGAAATTGAGGCCTACTCGCCCTATCTCGCCCGTCAGATCGAAATAATTAATCCCCCGATTATCGCCACGCTTGGAAGATTCGCGATGAATTTTTTTATTCCGACCGCGAAGATTACGCGGGATCAGGGGAAGCTATTTCGCGTGAAGGAGAGAATTGTGGTGCCGCTCTTCCACCCCGCCGCAGCACTCCGCTCGACGGAGGTATTGCGGCAGCTCAAGGAAAGTTTCAAAAAGCTCCCCGACATAGTGGCCGGGAAGACGCTTCCTGCCACGCTCGAAGAGGCAAGAGAAAAAGAGGGACCAAAGGCGCCTCCGCAGGCAAAACTCTTCTGAATTTTCTGGTATAATAGTGAGAATGGGTTTCGCTCCGAACTATTTAGTTGGCCGCTTTTTTTATCGGTTGTTCGACTTCTTCCATCATTGGTACTTCGACGCCTCAAGAGCGTTTTTCAACTATTTTGTAAATCTTCTCGAAAATCTTGATGAAACGCTCGCGCTCGGCCTCACCTTGCGCTACTTTTTCCACCCTCTTTACCGCGACTACACCATTGTCGGGCGCATCTTGGGCGTGATCTTCCGCTCAATGAGGATCGTCGCCGGATTTCTCGTTTATTCCGCTATCACGGCAATCTTCCTCGTTATTTATCTTTTCTGGCTCGTGATCCCGCCGCTCCTTATTTTCTCGGCGACGAGCGGTTTGTCGGTCACCCCAAATTTCTAAGATGCCGGACGAGAGCGCATACGAACTTTACTTCGACGAACCCCGCCTTCGGATGACGATCGGCGGGCGGCTCCTCGTGAGAGTGGTGGGTTTTGTGAGCTATCTTTTTCTCGTTGCCGCTTCCGCCACACTTCTTTTCTCGGACGTGAGAGGATTTCGTGCGGCAGGATTTTTTCTACTCCTCTTTTTGACAGATCGTTTTGTCCATCGGCGCGATGCCGATAAGCATTTGACGGAACTTCCCGCAGGCGGACGCGTGAATGTCGCGCCCTACCTTATGCCGAGGGCGGCGCTCGCGCTCGAAGACGCATTCCAGCACAGCCGGATTTCTCGGAGCAATTTCTTGGTCGAGATTGCGCTTACACTCTTGAAGCACAGGGAAATCGAGGAAGGGATAAAGCGTCTGGGAATACAACCCGCGGAATTTGGGGAGAAGCTTGAAGAGTTTCTCCCGGCCGCAAAAAGCGGCGGGAGAATCTCCCGGGAGGAAATTCATGCGCAGGCGGAAGCCCTCGCCACAAAAGCGTTTGAGGGAGCGCGAAGGCACAAACACCGCTTCGTGAAGCCGGCAGATCTTTTCTCCGCGCTTTCGTCGGTTGAGGACGAGTCGGTAAAGCGGGTTTTTAACATCTTCTCCGTTGATCCGGGGGATCTGAATCTCGCGCTCCTCTTCAGTTCGGGGCAGGTCGGTTTCTGGGGACTCCGGCGGCGTCTTACGGGGATGGGCGGAATGAGCTATGAATCCCAGCGGAAAATGCGCCACCGGATCATGAACCGGGCGTGGACTGCGCGGCCGACGCCGACTTTGGATAACGTCGCGACCGATCTCACCGATCTCTCGAGGCGCGGCGACATCGGATTTCTCGTGGGACACGAGAGCGAATATAGCCGGCTCGTGGACGCGCTCGCGCGGCCGACGAATCCGAACGCGATTCTCGTGGGAGACGCGGGTGTCGGCAAAGACACGATTATTTCTCACCTTGCGCTGAACCTCGCGAAAGACAAGGTTCCGCCGCCGCTTTTTGACAGACGGCTTGTGGCGATCCACTTAAGCGAGCTTGTCGCGGGTGCCCCGCCGGACGAACTCCAGAAGCGCCTCGGGAGGATCGTGGACGAAATCTATCTCGCGGGAAATGTAATTCTCTACATCCCCGATATCCACAATCTCCTTAAGACCTCCGGAACCGCCTATCTCTCCGCTGCGGACGCCCTAATGCCCATTATCAACAATAACGCGTTCCCGATCATCGGGACCGCACCTCCCAAGGAATTCAAGGAATTTCTTGAATCGCACACCGATTTCACAAGCAATTTCGAAGTGATCCGTGTGGAGGAAATTTCCGAAGAAGAGGCGCGGGAGCTTCTCGTCTACGAAAGCCTCATTTTTGAAAAGCAGTTCGGCGTGGTCGTGAGTTTCGGCGCCGTGAAAGAAGCGGTGCGGCTCGCGAAAAAGTATTTCCGCGAAAAGCGTTTGCCCTCGAGCGCCGAGGAGCTTTTGAAAGATGCGCTTGCGGAGGCGAACCGGCGGGGAGAGAAAATTCTTGACGTGGCGACCGTGGTGCGCGCGGCGGAGCGAAAAACAAACGTTCCGATACATGAAGCGGGCGAAGAGGAATCAAAGACACTTCTTAATTTGGAGGCGATCGTCCGCGAGCGTTTTATAGATCAGGAAGAGGCGGTCGCGGCGGTTTCGAATGCGCTCCGGGAATATCGGAGCGGCCTCTCGCGGAAAGGCGGCCCCATCGCGACATTCCTCTTTGTCGGCCCGACAGGAGTCGGAAAGACCGAACTCTCGAAGACCATTGCAAAAATCCAGTTCGGTTCGGAGGATGCGATGATTCGTTTCGACATGTCGGAATATCAGGATAAGCAAAGTTTTTTCAGGTTTATCGGCTCTCCCGACGGGAGCGTCTCGGGCGCGTTGACCGATGCAGTCCTCAAAAAACCCTACAGCTTGGTCCTTCTCGACGAATTTGAAAAAGCGCACGCGGACATACTGAATCTTTTCCTTCAGGTGTTTGATGACGGCCGCCTTACCGACAATCTCGGGCGCGTGGCGGATTTCGAAAATACGATTATCATCGCGACCTCGAACGCGCATTCGGAGTTCATCAAAGAGGAGATCGAGCGCGGCCAAACGGTGCCGGCAATCGCGGAGATTTTGAAAAAGAAACTCACCGATTACTTCAAGCCGGAACTCTTGAATCGCTTCTCGCGGATCATCGCGTTTACGAGTTTGCCGCCCGAAGCGCTCGAAGCGGTTGCGCGCCTGAATCTCGACGATTTCGCCGGGATTCTCCGCGAGCAAGGGATTAAACTCTTGTTCGATCCGGCAGTGGTCAAGAAGATTGCGGAGCTCGGATACGAGCCGGCGTTCGGGGCGCGGCCCCTCCGTCAGGTGATCGCGGATAAACTCCGGTCGCCGCTTGCGGAAAAAATCTTAAAAAAGGAAATTGTCCGGGGCATGGACGTGAAGGTGGTCCTTGAGGGGAGTAGTTTCGCGTTTGTCGCCTCGGAAGCGAGCAGTTAGAATAAGATTGGAATGAAAATCAGGATCAACGTTGATCTTAAAACGAACCGTGTGGTAAGGAACTTCATTCTCGTCGATTTGGTGCTCCTCGCCGGATGGGGGCTCATCGAGCCGATTCTCGCACTCTATGTAGTAGGGAATGTGGCGGGTGCCACGGTTGTTACCGTAGGAACCGCCGCAGGAATTTACTGGATTTTCAAATCAATGCTCCAGATTCCGATCGCGAAATATCTTGATAGGACCTCTGGCGAAGAAGACGATCTCCGATTTCTGATCGCCGGGCTTCTTCTCGCCGCATTTTCGGCGTTTGCGTTCAGCTTGGTCACGAAAATCTGGCAGCTCTACGTGGTGCAGCTCATCCACGCGGTTGCTTTTGGGCTCTATGCCGCTACGTGGCCGGCGATTTTCTCGCGGCACCTCGACAAAGGCAAGGTTTCCTTCGACTGGGCGCTTGACTCGACTGCCGTCGGGATCTCCGCGGGACTGAGTGGTTTCTTTGGAGGTGTGATCGCCAATTGGCTTGGATTTAAAGCGGTATTCGTGCTTGCGGCGCTCTTTACGCTTCTTTCTGCATTCGTGCTGATCCTCTCTCCGAATCTTGTGATGCCGGGGAAGAAATCTTCATCCGAACCTTCTTTTAAAGATCACACGCCCGCGAATATAGGGCGTTAATCCCGATATGCGGAAAATTTCAAATCATGAGATAGCGAAAATCCTCGCCGAAATCGGGGAGTATTTGGAGATGCAGGGCGTGGCGTTCAAACCCCGCGCGTATGAGAAAGCCGCATCTGCGATAGAAAACTTTGAAGAGGGCGTGGACGGGATATATGAAAAAGGGGGCGTGAAGGCGCTCGAGGAAATTCCTGGCGTTGGTCTTTCCATTGCCGAGAAGATCGAGGAATTTTTGCGGACGGGCCGCATTAAATATTACGACGAACTCAAAAAGAAAACTCCCGTGGATTTGGGCGAACTCTCGAGAATCCAAGGTCTTGGGCCGAAGTCCGTAAAGAAGCTCTACGAGAAGCTTGGCGTGAAGAACGTCACCGATCTTCAGAAGGCGGCGAAGGCGGGGAAAATTGCAAAAATTGAGGGATTCGGAAAAAAGACCGAGGAGAACATTTTAAAAGGCATTGAGTTCGTAAAGAAATCGAGCGGCAGGTTTCTCTTGGGATTCGCAATGCCGGAGATTCGGACTATCGAAAAGCGTCTCAAGGATTTGAAAGGGGTCGAGAAGCTTGTGGTCGCAGGCTCGGTCCGGCGGCGCAAGGAAACGATAGGAGATGTTGACATACTCGTGATTTCCGAAAAACCGAAATTGATAATGGATTACTTTGTGTCAATGCCTGAAGCGGTCAGGGTTTACGCCCACGGCGAAACAAAATCCGCCATCAAAATTAAATCCGGCTTGGATGTTGATTTGAGGGTGGTGCCCGCGGAGTCCTACGGAGCGGCGCTCAGCTATTTCACCGGTTCCAAAGCGCACAATGTGGCGCTCCGCGAGATTGCGCGAGATGCGGGGCTGAAACTCAACGAATACGGGCTTTTCCGCGGGAAAAAGGTGATTGCGGGCAGGACCGAGGAGGAACTTTATAAAGCGCTCGGGATGGACTACGTGGAGCCTGAGATGCGGGAGGATAACGGAGAAATTGAGCTTGCCAAAAAAAGAGCACTCCCCGCGCTTGTCGGCTACGGAGATCTCCGGGGAGATCTTCAGGTCCAGACCGACTGGACAGATGGAGCGGATTCCGTTGAAGCGATGGCGAGGGCGGCAATCGCGCAAGGGCTCGCGTACATTGCGATAACCGATCATACGAAGCGCCTTGCGATGACGCATGGACTTGACGAAAAACGGATCCAAAAGCAATGGCTTGAGATTGATCGCGCGAACAAGAAGCTTGGAGGAAAAATTAAGATTTTAAAGGGGAGCGAATGCGATATTTTGAAGGACGGCTCGCTCGACCTGCCGGACGGGATTCTCCGAAAACTCGACGTGGTGGGCGCCTCCGTCCACTCTTATTTCAACCTTCCCCGCGCCGAGCAGACGGAGAGAATCAGAAGAGCCATGTCGAACCCCCATGTAGACATCCTTTTTCATCCCACGGGCCGGCTTATACAGAGGCGCGACGCCTACGAAGTTGATATGGACGAACTCATAAGAACGGCAAAAAAAACCGGGACGGTTATGGAAATAGACGCACTTCCCGACCGTCTTGACCTCAAAGACGAATACATCCATAAAGCGATTGTGGTAGGCGTGAAGTTCTCGATCGACTCCGATGCTCATGCGGCGGGGCATTTCTCTCTCCTCGAGTACGGAGTCGGGGAGGCGCGCCGGGGCTGGGCAACAAGGCGTGATATAATTAACGCTTGGCCAGTAGAAAAGATGTTAAAATTTTTAAAATAAACCTGTGACTGAAGCAAAAGAAACGTCACGACATCCCCATACGACAAAGAATCAAGTTGTTGCAGGATTTGTTGTCTATCGAAGAACGCATGATGGGGTAAAATTTTTACTGCTTTATCGCAGGGGAAATTATTGGAATTTCCCGAAGGGGCATTTTGAATTTGGCGAGAAGGGGTTAGATACTGCGCTCCGTGAAACCGAAGAAGAGACGGGGCTTAAAAAATCTGATTTGAGAATAATATCGGGGTTTCGCGCCTATGAAAAATTCTATTTTCAGAGAGGCACTCAAAGAATTTACGATACGGTTATTCTCTATCTTGCAGAAACGAGGAATTCGCGCATTACTATCTCGCCCCGGGAGCACAGCGGTTTTGCGTGGTTTCTTTACCACGACGCCGTTCGAGTTCTCGGCAATAAATATGTTGGTACGAAAAGGGTCTTAAAACAAGCCAATGACTTCCTTCACAGAAAAGGTCCTCGCGGTAGTTCGCCGCATCCCGCGCGGTAAGACGCTTACCTACAAAGAGGTGGCGCGCCGTGCCGGCCGCCCGCGCGCCTATCGCGCGGTCGGGAATATTTTGAATTCTTACGACAGCAAAAAAATTAAAGTCCCTTGCCACAGGGTTATTAAAAGCGACGGCAGTATTGGTGGTTACAGATGGGGAAGTAAGGCTAAGGCCGATCTTTTAAAGAAAGAAAAAGCGCTTTCTTAGGAGAGCGTTTTTTCTACGATTTTCTTGAATACGGCCGGTTCATTTTTCGCGAGGTCTGCGAGAATCTTCCGGTCAAGTTTTATTTTCTTGAGCTTCAAGGCGGCGATGAGTTTGCTATAGGTTGTTCCGTGGGTGCGAGCCGCGGCGTTAATCCTCACATTCCAAAGGCTTCTAAAAACCCTTTTCTTCTCTTTGCGACCTCGGAATTTCCGCGAGAGCGCATGAAGAAGCGCTTCCTTTGCGGCGCGCTCTTTCGATTTCCGACTCCAACGGAACCCCTTCACGAGCTTTAGGAGCTTCTCTCTTTTCTTGTGGGCTATTATTCCCCGTTTTACTCGTGGCATGTTATTAGGGTTTAGAACTTAGGACTTAGAATTTAGGATTGATAGTAAAAATTCGCGTTATTTGGTTTCGATTCGCACGATTCGCGATTACTCCTAGTAATTTAAAACTGTTTTCCTTGGAAGGCCGAGTCCGAACGTTTTTCCTTTCTTTCGGAGAAGCCGTTGGGGTTTTCTGGTGCGGAAATGATCGACCCCCGTCGGGCGGCGAATAATTTTTCCCGTTCTTGTAATCCTGATTCTTTTTGTAAGGCTTTTAGTGGTCTTCCTCTTTCCCATGTGTAGCAGCAATTCTAACCCGCCCGAATGCGGATTGCAACCTGTTGTATCAGACAGATATGTCGGTGACACGTTGCTCTTTAAAACGTACAATCTGCCGCGTTGCCTCGAGGAAGCTCTCGGAGGCATGCGCAGCTTGGTGTCCAAAGGACTGTGCACGCCGAGAGGCAGCGGGCTCCGACCGCTGGAGTCGGAGCACCGCGGTTCCGAGAGGCAGTGCGGCAGAACGTCGTGGCGTGAGTGCTATACCGCACCTCTTAAACCCCCTATTTCTTGATGATCTGTGCCGTTATTCCCGGTCCGCCGAATCTCGGTTCACTTACCACTTTGTATTCGACAGGTATCATCTTCAGGAACTCGCGCATCTTTTGAAACGCCCAATCTTTGTTTCGTTTCTCGCGCCCCCGGAGTTTCATCACGATTTCCACCTGATGACCCTCCTCAAAAAACTCTTGAACCTTCTTGATCCTCACAAGAAGATCGTTCTGCGCCGCCCGCGCGGTAATCCGCACCTGTTTGAAGCCAGACGATTTTTGGGCGAGCCGTTCTTTTTTCTGCTCCTTCTCCTTGAGATAGCGGTACTTGTCGAAGCTCATGAGGCGGGCGACCGGCGGCTTCGCCTGCGGCGAGATCTCGATAAGATCGATATTATGCTCCCGCGCGAGCGCAAAGGCCTCCTCCCGGCGGAGGACGCCGAGATTTTCTCCTTTCTCATCTATTACCCGGAGCTCGGGAGCGGTTATTTGAGTGTTGATGCGCGGCGTAACGATGGTATGTAGTTCAGAGCGAAAATTTGCTCACGATGCCTTGAGTATACTCGCTTTTCCGGTTTCGACAAGAGGTGTTTTTGCGATTGCGATAGAGAAACACTTTCCCCTCCGTGCGCTCCGGCTCCCACCCGGGGAACGGGTAGATGTTTGAGATAACGCGGGCGGTCGGTTTCATCTCGCGCTTTAGCTTCTCTTCCAGTTTTTTCATAATGTGGGGTATTCCATAGACGATGATGACGTCGAA
>CAYHEU010000031.1:0-9716 GCA_964355785.1 uncultured Candidatus Saccharibacteria bacterium
CAACGCTCCACAACGTGTATTTTTTCAATAACCTCATGCGTGAAATCAGGGAAGCGATACGCGAAGAGCGGTTCGCGGAACTTAAGAACGACTATCTTGGGGGTAGGTAGAAACTCTTGACTCTCTTCGACCGTTAGGGTATTATATATTTGGTTCCAAACTTCTTTTTTTGGGAGGAGAACGATGGTAGACGTTTCTATGTTTCGGGTTTCAAAACCAGTCGCGAGAGAGAGTATTCTTTCAGTTCTCTTGAACGCGAAGCCCGGGGAGCGCAAGCTCCGGGTCACGTTCCGAACAAAGCCTCCTTCAAATGAGGCTATCAGGACGGCCGAGAGATTCCTCTGGTTTGCCGAGGACGGCCAGATCCTGATCAGCGAGAAATGCAGGGCACGACTCAATGAAGTAGTCCGAAAGCGTGCGTGGCCGAACCATCAGGAAGCGTTTTGCTTCATGATCGGAGAGAAATTCTCTCCGGCATCTTTCGCGAAAAATTTCGGAGGATGGATCGTTCGTTTGGAGATGGTGAGGTCCGACATCCTCCCCGCACCTTCAAGCGTTAATTAGAAGAAGCGCTCGGAATGTGGCCCTGGCCGCGCTCCGAGCGTATTTTTTTAGCGGTATTCTCAGGAGTGATATAATTTTTTTAAGTTCGTTCTCGAAGATGAACATCCTGATTAGCACATTTTCTCTTTGCGTAATTGTTCTTACCTTTCCGGTCCCGCTTTTTCATATCATTTTGCATCGGTGGTTGAGCCTATGGCGAAAAGTTCCCTATCTTTATTACGCAGGTTGGGCGATCATTTGGATTGCGCTGGGACTATTCGTCTTTCAGGAAAAAACGTTTGCTCAAATTCCTCTCGTCTCTTTCGGACAAGAGATTCAGTTCATCGGTTTCATTTTCGCCACCCTCGGGATTTTTCTTGTACTTTGGTCTCTCTCGACAATAGGCCCTAAGAGATTTTTCGTCTGGGCGGCGCTTCGGCCAAACAAAGTTGAACAAAAAATTATCACGAAAGGCCCTTTTCTACTCCTTCGCCATCCTGCCTACGTCGGCTATCGATTGCTTGCGTTCGGATGTTTCCTTTTTACGGGTTGGTGGTCAACTCTCGCAGTTTTCGTCTGGCTTTTTCTTTCCACGCCGCTTGCGGTTCGGCTCGAAGAGAGGGAATTGGCAGAACGAGTTTTGAAATCAGAGAAATTGACTTTTTGAAAAAAACTATCTAATATTTAAAAGAGAGGTTCATGCGACCTCTTTTCGCTTATTTCAAGCATGATTTCACCGGTAATAAAGGAGTTGGTGAACAAAACCAGAGAATCTCTGGCAAAAAAATCAGCGTCCGAAGGAGCGGCAAAAATTCACGTCGACGAGATCGCATCGCGCGTCGCCGCATTTTACGAAAAGGTAAGAAACATCATTGATTATCAGGAGGAGCATCTGCTCCGCCGCCGTTTTGTGCACCGCGTATTTCGACGCAGGATGATTTTGAGCTTAGAGGATAGTATTGCCGAATCAATCATTAAGGATACGATTCGCTCGGGACACCTTCCAAACGACTCGGTTCCCGAAAGCAAGATTCAGGATGTCCAGAAAGTTATAGAAAACTACGGGTGTCTTTTGAGGAATCTAAACGGAGGAAACGAGGGCAGGCGTGAAGCGATCACCGAATGGCTCCGGAAAATTACGGCGAGCGCAATCGAGGAAGAACTTTTCCCTCCGATCAAGGATCACATGATCGCCGATCTTATGTTCTTTACGCTCAAGGATCATTTGGTCGTGAAAGGTGGAACCTTGACCGAAGAGGAAATAAATTCCCAGCTCTTCATTGCGGTTCAAAAGGCGCTCTTGCGCGTTGACGAAGATCAGCTTCATTACCGCCTCCTTAAATTTGTATATCCTCAATGGAACACAGTGAGCAAAGAGGAGTGCCCGCGCATCGCAAAAGAACTTCCCGCTATCAGAGAAAAGATAGAAAAACTGACCGACCATCCGCTCGCGCCGATGTTCTACCGGCTGTGCGACCGTTACAACACCGTCTTCTATATATTGAGCGACGTTATTGACGAGGAGATGGGATACGAAGCGCTTGAAAAATCTCTTTCAAACGAAGAACAGCTTCAGCAAGACGTCGAAATCGCATATGAAAAGCGTTTCAAAAAAGAGAAAAAACGATTGAATCGGCTTGCATTTTTGAGCGTCCTCTCATTCTTTATATCGAAAATCGCGGTCGCGATCGCGATTGAAATCCCGATTGAAATGCGGCTTGTAAACGGCTTTTCGCTCATAAATACGATAATCAATATCGCATTTCCGCCGTTCCTTATGTTTCTTATCGTGACATCAATCCGTATGCCTTCTTCAGAGAATGTTGATCTCGTTTTAGAAGAGGTAAAAAACGTAGTGTATGAAGAGCGACCGAAGAAATACGTACTTGAAATTCCCAAGAAAAAAGGCCTTATGGGCAGCGTGGTGCGCTTGTTCTATTTCCTCGTATTTATTATCTCCTTCTATTATCTTACGCTTTTGCTCCTCAAGCTTAACTTCAACGCGGCGAATATAGTCATTTTTACCTTCTTCACCGCGCTCGTTGCGGCAACCGGGGTAAAACTCAACAACCGCTCAAAAGAAATCAGCCTTGAAGAAAAGAAATCAACGATACTCTCGTTCCTCGTTGACGTATTCGCGCTTCCCCTGATCACGCTCGGGAAATGGATCATCCGCGGACTCGCGAAGTTCAACATCCTCGTTGTTCTCATTAATCTCATCGTCGAACTTCCGTTCCAGCTTTTCGTGGAGTTCCTCGAGAGCTTGCGAGGTTTCATTAAAAGCAAAAAAGAAGAAATTAACTGATAGCGGAAAATATGCCCCGTAGAAAATTGAACGGAAATATAAAAATATTTTCGTTCACCACGCGGGGCATAGGTTGTAATCAAAAAAGATTCTCTATCGAAAGGTCTAAGAGTGGTAATCACAAAAAATATTTTATTTCCTACGGGGTATGGGCGCAAAAAGACGCGTCTTTGTAGCTTTCTCCATTTCTCCTTCACTTCGGGAAGAGATTTTTGATTGGGAGAAAAAATATGAAAAACTCCCGGTGCGCTGGCTTTCTCCAAAAAATCTTCACATCACACTCCTTCCTCCGTGGTATGAAACAAACATAGAGAAAGTGAAGGAGGGATTAAAAAAGATCGGGAATACGGTGGGGAACTTCGAGGTTGTTTTTGAGCGAGTTACCTACGGTCCTGACCCGAGAAATTCCCGCCTGATATGGGCAGAGGGAGAGGCACCCCAACAAATGGCGGCACTTGAGGATCAGCTCGGGAAAGCGCTGGAGCAGCCCCTGGAGAAACGCCCTATTCGACTCCACCTCACGCTCGCGAGATTCCGTCCCGAAGATTTCCCGCGTTTTCCGATTACAAAACTTGATGATGCGGTTCGGTGGCGCGACGAGATCGGCTCGTTCGTCCTTATGGAATCGCATCTTTCCCGAGAAGGGGCGGACTATAAAATTCTCGGAGAAACTTCTTTGGTGTAAAATTTATATTACCATGCGTGCTAAAACAGGGACGGTAAGGATGAAAAAGAGAGCGGGAACAATCATGCGCGTCCTGCGTAAACTTTTTCCTCATTCAAAAATAGTTCTTAAATATCGCAGCAATTGGGAGCTTTTGGTCGCTGTCGTGCTTTCAGCGCAATGCACCGACAAAAGGGTGAACGAGGTTACTCAAGGACTTTTCAGGAAATACCGCACACTTAATGCGTACGTGAAGGCCGATCCTAAGGTATTTGAAAGAGATATTCGGCCGACAGGTTTTTTCCGTGCAAAAACAAAGAATATTTTGGGAGCAGCGAAAGTCGTGCAAGAAAAATTTAAAGGCAAAATCCCAAAAACGATGGCTGAAATACTTACAATTCCTGGTATCGGCAGGAAGTCGGCGAACGTGATTTTAGGAAATGCCTACGGTGTAGTGGAAGGGATAGCGGTCGATACCCATGTGCGACGCCTCTCGGAGAAGATTGGACTTACCAACCACACCGACCCCGAAAAGATTGAGCGCGATCTTATGGCAATCCTCCCCAAAAAAGAATGGTTTGATTTCACTTATCGCCTGATTGATTACGGGAGAAAATACTGCTCTGCGCGGCCGCACGACCACGAACACTGCCCCCTTTCAAAAATAAAATAAAAAGGCGGCTAACGTATGCGTAAGCCGCCCCTCCTAGAGAACGTCCCGTGTTTCGAGCAGTACCACCTCGCGAAGAGCCACTTTCGATGTGTGCTCCCGTTGTTGTCGCAGAGAGGACACACCGGATAGAAGTGGCTGTCGAGCCAAAAGCAGAAGAGTAGAAACGCGAGACCGAGAACCACACGAACCAAAGGTTCCATAGCCGACTCCTTTTGAAGAATCTTCTTTAAAGATGGCCCGTTTTGACCTCACTTGTCAAGTCCCATTAAATGACAACTACCTCTTCATAAGAAAGGGGCTTCCCGGACGCCCCTTTTATTTCCAATTCCATATACTTAGAAGAAATGGATAAATTTCAGAAATTTCGGCAAAAAGTTTGGAAATACTATCGCGCACACGGGAGAAATTTCCCATGGCGAAAAACCCGCGACCCATACAGAATTCTCATCTCCGAGATAATGCTCCAGCAGACGCAGGTGAAACGCGTGGTTCCAAAGTACCAGGAGTTTTTGAAAAGGTTTCCAAACTTGAACGCGCTTCGTAAAGCCTCGCTCCGAAACATTCTTGTGGCGTGGCAGGGACTTGGATACAACCGTCGCGCAGTTTCACTAAAGAAATTGAGCGGGATAGTTTTCAAAAAACATAACGGCAAGCTTCTTCCGGATCCTTTTATGCTCAAATCCCTTCCGGGAATAGGAGAAGCGACTGCGGGCGCAATTACTGCATTTGCATTTAATATACCTGCGCAATTTCTTGAAACCAACATCCGCCGGGCATTTATCCACGATTTCTTTTTGGGGCACAAACGTGTGAGCGATAAAGAAATTTTGTGCGTCGTGCGGAAAACGCTCGTCGGCCAAGAGCCGAGGGAGTGGTACTATGCGCTTATGGATTACGGGGCAATGCTCGGAAAACAAAGAAAAAACTCAAATCGAAGAAGCAGTCGTTATCGGAAACAACCCGCATTCAAAGGTTCGATGCGTGAATTGCGAGGGAAGATAATAAAATTCCTTACTGCAAGGAATGCGGTGCAGACATCGGCTCTTATGAGATCTCTCGGCGAGAGAGAAACGCGAATAAAAAGCGCGCTTCAGGCGCTCGAGAAAGACGGGCTTCTTACCGTGCGCCGCGGCATCGCCCGCATAGCATAAAAGCAAACTCCCTGTGGTATACTTAAAACGAAATATCGAATGTCAACCCTCTTCCAACCGAGAGAAGTATTTGCGCTCTATGTACGAAACTTTATTTTCGGCGTTGAAGACAGTTTGGTTTCGACCGTAGGTCTACTTTCGGGAATTGCCGCTGCGGGAGTTCCAAAAAGAGAGATTGTGCTTTCTGGAACTATTTTGATCTTTGTGGAGGCGTTTTCTATGGGAATCGGCAGCTTGCTTTCGGAACATTCTGCGGAGAAGTATATGAAGCGTACGGAGGTGCCGATCGAAAAATCCCTGATTGGAGGTATTATCATGTTCGTTTCATATTTCGTCGCGGGATTCGTACCTCTTTTCCCCTACGTTTTTTTTGATCCCGGATCTGCGTTTACAATTTCAATACTCCTCTCGCTCGGATCGCTTTTCCTCCTCGGCATAGGGGGAGGAAAAGTTCTTGGAATAAAAGTTCTAAGAAACGCCCTCGAAATGTTTCTCTTGGGCGGCGCCGCAGTCGCCGTAGGCATCCTCGTGGGGCAGATGATAAAATAAATACATGGACCTTGCGCCGGATTTGAGCAATATTCTCGCTTCCGCCCTCGCTCCCGGCTATATGTGGGTTGCCTTCGCGGTAATTCTTATCGCCTTTATTATTGTGAGCTGGGTACTTGTATACCATTGGCTGAACTACAGTTTTAAACTCAAAACCATCCGCCGCGTGATGTACCTTTATTTTTCAATCGGTGGAGCGCTCATAATCGCGATGCTTGTATCTCTCGTTTCTTATTCCTCATGATCCAACTTTATCCGGATGAAAAAATAGTCATGGAGGTGCGCAGGCATTGGTATATTCTCGTTGCGGAAACGCTTTTTCTCCTTTTCTTCGTGGTTGCACCGTTTTTCGCATTCGGATTCTTAAATGTCTTTGACCAATTTCTTGCTGCCGACAAAGTCGTGCCACTTTTTCTTTTTATGACCTCCGCGTGGTTCCTAATCGTGTGGATAACCTTTTTCATCATCTGGACGAATTACTATCTCGACGTATGGATCATCACGGACAAACGGATCATTGATGTTGAGCAGTACTATCTTTTTAGCAGAGAGGTGTCGGAATTCAAGCTTGAAAAAATTCAGGACATCACGGTTGAAATCCACGGTCTTCTGCCGACGCTTCTTCATTTCGGAGACGTGCACGTGCAAACGGCAGGACAGATGAGAGAATTCGTGATCCGATACGTGCCATACCCGGATCAAGTGAAAGATACCATTTTCAAACTCCACGATATCGCGCTCAAGAACGGAGAGCAGCAACTCTAAGATGAAAAAAATCGTTATCCCATCTGCGCTCGCCACGCTTCTGCTTATCGTTGTTGTTTTATTCTGGCTCAAAAGCGTTCCGAATCGCGCAAATACCCCAGACATTCCCAAGGCAGACATTGTCGTACTCACGCCGCAGCCGAACGAGATTATCAAAAGCCCCCTTGAGGTTAGGGGGGAAGCACGAGGAATGTGGTTTTTTGAGGCAAATCTTCGAGTAAATCTCTTGGATTCCGAAGGAACCATAATCGTCGCGACGAACGGGATGGCGGAAGGGGAATGGATGACGAGCGACTTCGTGCCGTTCAAAGCAATCGTAGATTTTCCAACCCCGAAAACTCTGACCGGCATCCTCCGAATTTTGAACGACAACCCGAGCGGTCTTCCCGAAAATGAAAAATCGTTCAATGTGCCGGTAAAATTTTCAAAAACTATTTCGGAAACCGCAAGCGTTAAGATGTTTTTTAGCAATTCTAAATTTCCGAATGGTGTTGATTGCAATGAAACTTACGAGCTAACGAGAATTATTCCCAAAACTCAAGCTGTCGCGGAGGCGGCCATTAATCAGCTGATTCTTGGAGTTACTGATTCAGAAAAACAAAAAGGTTATTTTACGAGCATTCCTCAGGGTGTTAAACTTCAGAAGATAACTTTAGATAAAGGAATTTTAAAAGTGGATTTTAGCGAGGAACTTGATAAAACCGGCGGTTCGTGCCGGGTAACAGCTATACGGTCACAAATTATACAAACTGGCAAGCAATTTCCAACCGTAAAAGACGTTATAATTTCCATAAACGGGCGAACAGAAGATATATTGCAGCCATAAATGAAAAATTACTCAAAAGTCGGCAATCGGCGCGGCAGACCTGCATATCGAACCCCTTCCGTTTTTCGATACCTCCAAAATTACAAAATCAAAAAAATAAAGATAAAATCAAGAGATGGCCATACATTTAAGTGATAGAAAATGCGTCGCATGCGAGGGGGATGTTCCACCGCTCGATGCTTCTCAAATCAAAGACTATCTCGGAGAATTCAAGGAAAAATGGGATGTGATTCAGGGCAAGAAAATAAAGAAAGAATTTAAGTTCAAAGACTTCAAGGAAGCGATGAGTTTTATAAACAAAGTCGCGGATATCGCCGAATCCGAGGGTCATCACCCGGATCTCTTTATTTTTTACAACCGGGTGGTAATGGAACTTTGGACCCATGCAATTAAGGGTCTTTCTGAAAACGATTTTATCATTGCCGCAAAGGTCGAGAAATTGATTTCTTAAACATATGAAACACGAATTGCCTACACTGCCGTATGCGTATGACGCGCTCGAACCTTATATCGACGCTCGAACGATGGAACTTCATCATTCGAAACACCATGCAACGTACGTGGCGAAGCTGAACGAGGCGCTTCAAGATCATCCGGACCTCCAGGAACAATCTCTCGAAGAACTTTTGAAACACCTTGATTCGGTTCCGGATATGATCCGCGCCGCGGTTCGCAATCACGGAGGGGGACACCATAACCACTCGCTCTTCTGGAAACTTATGAAACCTCAAGGAGGCGGCGAAGCAAAAGGAGCTCTCGGGGAGGCAATTGCGAGCACGTTCGGAGATTTTGCGAAATTCAAAGAGGAGTTTACAAACTCCGCGGCAACGCTTTTCGGGAGCGGCTGGGCGTGGCTCGTGAAAGACGAGTCGGAAAGGCTTTCCGTCATTAAAACTCCGAATCAGGAAAGTCCGATAATGATGAAAATGAAGCCTATTCTGTGTATTGATGTCTGGGAACATGCCTATTACTTGAAGTATCAGAATCGCCGGCCGGAATACGTTGAGGCATGGTGGAATGTCGTGAACTGGGAGGAAGCGGAAAAGAATTTCAATACGGTTTGACTTTAACCCGATCGAAAAGCAAGCCCGGTAGAGAAATTGCGATTTTTCTAGCTCAATTCATTAATGATTAAATTTGCAAACCAAGCTTTTTGTTGATTGTTAAATTCGGGCATGATAGAGTGGGTCAAGGAGGAATTGCGATCGCGATTTCTTTCACTGGGTAAAGTTTGTTTGTAACTACCTCTGTCGCGAAGTGCGGGAGGTTTTAAGTGTTTGGACTAAAAATTCTTCGGCATGCCTAGAATTTTTAGAAACCAAACCTTAATCCCTTACCTTTATGGATAAAATAGATGTTCCTGCTATTGACAGAGACGAAGTCGAATCGCTGCACTTAATAAGATTTGGAATTCAAAACGTGATAGCAAAGGTGATGGGGTATTGCACATTAGAATAAAAAAAGACCCAGCGAAGTTATCGCGGGGTCCGAGTCATGGATGGGGCTGGGGGGGAAAGGTTTCTAGTCCACCCCTACGTCATGTCCTTTGACAACGTAGGGAGAGAAAAGACTGATCAGCACGCAGACAACACCGCCCACGATTAGCCACAGGGAGATCGTGGAGCTCGTGAGATGTTCACGACTGAGGCCGAGTATGTCTGCGACACCGATGGTTATCGCGAAGAGACCACCCACAAACGACATCCGCATTACGAACTTCATTTTTCAACCCTCCTTTCTGCCGAGAAGTTTAACATATTAATTTTTAAATGTCAAGTAGTAACAAATTTCAACTTATCTTTAAATTCGGACCATCCGGCGATCAGCCAAAAGCCATAAAGGAGCTTGTTTTGGGTTTGAAAAAAGGATACGGGCACCAGACGCTTTTGGGTGTAACAGGCAGTGGTAAAACATTCACGGTCGCAAATGTGATAGCGGAAATTCAAAAGCCGACGTTAGTTATTGCGCATAATAAAACCTTAGCAGCCCAGCTTTGCAACGAATTCCGCGAACTTTTTCCGAAGAATTCCGTTAATTATTTCGTTTCCTATTACGATTATTATCAGCCGGAGGCTTATATCCCATCTTCGGATACCTATATCGGCAAAGAGGCGATGATCAATGATGAGATAGACAAGCTCCGCCACGCGGCGACGACCGCCCTACTCACAAGAAAAGACGTTGTCGTAGTCGCTTCAGTTTCCTGTATTTACGGCTTAGGCGCACCGGAAATATATGCG
>CAYHEU010000032.1:0-9646 GCA_964355785.1 uncultured Candidatus Saccharibacteria bacterium
AAGACAACTGCGGCGAAGACAAAGGGGTTTAAAAGAATTTTTATGATCCGCATAGGCCAGCTCGGATTTGCAGCGAAAATTTCCCTGAGATCAAACGATCCGCGCTTGAGGAGCAGCTGCGCCACGGAGTTGATCCCTGCGGTTATGAGAAAGAAAGACAGATATACCGGATTCATACCCAATTAATACTACTAAAAACGCTCAGAAAAAGAAAAGCGGCCCGATTGCTCGAGCCGCCGAAACCTATGCAGTTCCGAAATTTATCACCTGTGTGGCTTGTACTTGGAGTCGCGGAGTTCCGATTCCAGATACATGATCATTCTCTTGTGGTGCTCCAGGGTGTCCTTGGGGATGTGGGTGAGCAGGAAGAAATCTCCCTGGCGCGGTTCTTCCGCAAATGCCTTAGGCACAACGTACGAGAGATGGAGAAGCCCGATCTCCGTACCGCGAGGGTTATCACCGGGACCTGTTCCTTTGGGGGTAAAGAAACGATGCACGAACCGCGGCGGCCTTTCGAGTGAAAGACCAATCTCGCGATCAACGAGCCGGGTAAAAACATCCTCAAGGGAATTATCCCCCAAGATCATCGTCCCCGGCATATGCCAGCCCTTGAAGTGCTTGTCCTTTCTCCAGATTAGAAGAACCTCCGGACAGAGAACGTTTCCCGTCGGCCGAAGCACTGCGAGCTCAAACGCGGATGTGACGACCCTATTGAGAATCGCCTCGAAGAGCTCCGTGGTCTTCGTCGGATACGTTAACTGACGAAGCAGTTCTGCACACCGCAATTCCTGCTCTCTCGTGAGCGGCACACCGCCTCCTCCAGAAAAATGAGTTTTCAAATCAACCGCAGCAATTCAAGCACAAATCTATACCAAAGTCAAGTTCAAAATTTTCCGAGGAACTTTCGGAATGTTTCAAAAACATGGGTCAGCATGTTTTCTGTGAGCCCATGATGACAACCAATCAAAAACGAATTCCTCATTACGAAATCGGTTACCGGATATCCTCCGCGCCGCGCGCGGAAAGATGTAAACTTTCGGAAACCTGGCTGTTTAAGAATGTTTCCGCCAAACACCGGCCGTGTCTGGATATTGTGTTCTTCGAGGTATTTCGTAATCTCAAGGCGTGAGAAAGGCACTCCGCGGCGAATCGTAAGCGGAAAGGCGAGCCAGACGGTTTTTGCGCCCGGAAGCTCCCGAGGGAGAATGAAAAATTCTTCGTAATCCCTGAAGAAGCTCTTGAGACGCTTGAAATTCGCACGCCTACGCCGCGCAAATTCCGGAAGCCGTTTCAGGTTCTCGAGGCCGAACGCCGCTTGAATATCGGTTACCTGGAAATTATAGCCAATCTCGCTGAAGATGAACTTCGCATCGTAGGGAATGCCCGCGACTTTTCCGGAAAACCTTTTCTTGATATCCTCTGACTTCTCATAGACCCCAAAAAGGGTTGACTCCCTTCCCCAGTTCGACATTACGAGCGCCCGCCGCGCGATCTCGCGATCGTTAAAGCACGCCATTCCGCCGCCGCCCGCGGCGGTTACGATATGGGAGGCATAGAAACTCGTTGTTGAAATATCGGAGTAGGTGCCGGTGGGTCGTCCGCCGAAGTGCGCGCCCAAGGTGTCGCAAGAATCCTCAACAAAGAGAAGGTGGTACTTCTTCGCAATACGCCGCAATTCCTTGAAGTTCGGGAGATTTCCGATCAAGGACGGCACTATGATCGCTTTGGTTTTCTTCGTAATCAAGGGTTCGATCTGGCTTACATCTATCTGATACGTTCCTTCCTCAACATCGGCGAATACAGGAACAAGTCCTTTCTGTATCAAGGGTGCAACTGTTGTTGCAAAGGTAAGGAGCGGGGTGATCACCTCGGAACCCTTGGGGAGTCCGGCGAGTTCTACTACAAGAAGATTTGCGGAGGAACCCGAATTCACCATCACGCCGTACTTTTTTCCGAAAAGCTTCGCGATTTTTCCCTCAAACTCGCGCACCAAGGTACCTGCTACGATGTACTTGGAAGGACGCCGTAATACGCCCAATACCGCCTTGATCTCCGGCTCGCCGTAGAACGTCGTCGCATACGAAACCCGTATTTCTTTTTTAATCTTTCTGCCCATTTTTCTGCTCTTTACCTTTGTTTCCGGGGACATTGAACTCTCGGAAATGCGCCTTAAAAAAACTCTGCTCTAAGAAAGGCGTAGGTTCGTTCACGGCTATATTCTGAAATAGAATCGCATACCCCCGAAAATCATTATCGTGCGGACCTTCGCGGTATGCTTCGTTCTCGCCGTAATAAGGGAAGAAAAAGCGGTAAGCGTTCTTATTGTTAAGCGAGTTCTTTATATAATCTATGGTGAGGTCTTGTTTTTTGCCCCCCTCACTGAACTGCGCGTAACCAAGATCGCGCCTATCGGGAACCATAACGTCGTCAACGATAATTATGGCCCTAGAAAATTCCCCAATCTCGCGAAGCTCGGCCCGAAGCGGCATATAGTCTTCCCAATGTGCATCAAGAAAAATCAAAGGAAAATTCAGCGATTCGTTATTTTTTTTTGTGCACATCAGGTCTTTGAGAAAAAGATCCGACGACTGTCGAAATAATTCGACTTTCTCATAATTCTTGAGGCGATAACGGCTTTCTGCAAAATATTTTTTATTAATCTCGCAGGTATAAATTGGGAGCTGCTCAATTAGTTTTGCAACAAAAACCGTCGTAGTTGCTTTATGGGTCCCTGTTTCAATAAAAGACGATATTCGGAAATTCTTGAAAATTTCATTGACAAGGGTCCGGAGAACAACATCTCCGTGAAACCCAAAATCTCTATATGAGCGCATCCGATAGGGAGTTAACTCCTTAGTACGAATGATTGCTTCTCTAACGGTCGTTGCAACTCTATGGAGAAGTTTATGCCGCTTTACCACTCTCTTGATTCCACTTGTAAATTTCATAGAAATCAGCTGTGCGTTTTTTTAGAGGGTCTCTTCGACGCCACGAAATAAATAATACCGCGTTTCTGCTCTTTTACAATAAACTCAGTTGCGAATGGTTTTCACGAGTCCTTCCTTAAGGGAAACGACGGGCCTCCAGCCAAGCTCGCGCCTGATTTTCGAGTGATCGAGAGAATATCTCATCTGCTCGCCGATCCGGTCGGGGAGGTAAATCGGCTTCGGTGTTTTTCCCAAGAGCCGCGCGATCCTTCGATAGAGCTCGTTCAAGGTCGTCTCTTTTCCCGTGCCGATGTTGAACACGGGGTTTGGATGATTATCGCGCACCCGGAGCGCGGCGAGATTTGCCGCGACGACATCCGCAACGTATACATAATCTCTCGTTTTCGCGCCGTTTCCCCACATCTTGGCCTGACGCCCGCGCGCGAGATTGCGGATGTAGTCGGCCATAGCGCCAGTTATCTGCCGGGGCCCATAAATCGCCGCGTACCGGAGCACCACGTACAGCAGGCCATGGCCGACCTTGAAAAACTTAAGATAATTCTCAACCGCGTGCTTTGAAACGATGTAGGGCGAAATCGGATCCACGGGCTCTGTTTCTTTTGCGGGAAGATGCTTCGTGTTGCCGTAGAGGAAACCGGAGGAACTGAAAACGACTTTCTTTACTTTGTGTTTCGCGGAATTTTCGAAGAGATTCAAGGATCCTGCGATACTTGGCATATCGAGGAGCGGATCTTGAGTGGACTTCGGCACGAGGACATGGAACGCGAAGTGATATACATAGTGCGGTTTGAACTTTCTAAAAACATTTTTGAGGCGAGGGTCTGCGATATTCATCCGATAGAAAAGAGCACGCGGATTGATGTTCTTCCTGCGACCCGTTGAGAGATTGTCGACGATCGCCACGCGCGCGCCACGGCGGATAAGCTCATCTGTCATATGCGAACCGATGAATCCGGCACCGCCCGTCACGAGAAATCTTTTTCCTTTGAACGACATATATGTGAATTTATATCACGACTTCTCGGTAAAAAAAAGCGCCCGCGTTGATGCAGACGCCGGAGATCTATGCGGCATAGAAGCTCTCTACGATTCCCCTCACGTGCTCGGCAATCGCGAACGCGGAGGTAAAACCGGGGGATTCGATTCCCAAGAGGTTCACAAAGAGCGGATGGATCCTCTCCCAACGGATCACGAAATCTTTCTCTTCTTTTCCGGCTCCTATCTTCGCACGAAGGCCCGAATACGCCCAACGCAAGTCCTCGAGCTCGAGACTAGGGAGGAATTTCCTCCCGCACGCGAGGAACTCATCTGGCGGAGTCCGCACTTCAAAGTTATCTTCGCGGTGTTTCCACGAGGTGGCGTTCGGCCCAAGAAGGAGACGCCCATCCACGGTTTTCGTGAGATGGATTCCCTTCACAGGATGGCCCGGTGGGAGGACGGGGTAGACAAGCGAGGATTTCACGAGCTTCGCTTTCTCGCCCACGATCTCGTAATATTCTCCGCGCCAAGGAGAAATTTCGGGGCCGTCAAATCCCGCAAGCGCTGCAACCAGATCGGCAGAAACGCCCGCGGCATTCACCACAACGTCCGCAGGATACACACCGGAGTCGGTCACCACTTCGTACTTCTCCCCGCAAACCCGGATCGCCCGGACGGGAGTCCCGAAAGTGAAACGGACACCGCTCAAGAAAAGTTGGGCGGAAAGCTCGGTTGCGAGCATTTTCTGATCAACCACCCACACGTCCGGGATGTGAATCCCGAACGCGCCGCGAACTTCTGGCTCAAGCTTCCGGATTCCACGTCCGGAGAGAAACTTGATCGGAATTCCCTGCGTGCGGCTGTTCCTCCGAAGGAGAGTAAGCGATCGAAACTCTCCCATGAGGCTCGGAAGGTCGCTTGCAGCGGCGACGATTATCATCCCCGCTTTTTCAAACGGAACTCTTTTCTCCGCGCAGAACTCGATTAAAAGTTTACTTCCGCGCCGCGCAAGCTCGGATTTCAAAAGATGGGGTTCTTGATGGATGCCGGAGTGCACCACCCCGCTATTGTATCGGCTCGTTTCCGAAAACACGCTCTTGTTCCGTTCAAGAATGGTCATTTCCCAGTCGGGGTAGCGCATCTTCAAATCGCGTGCAACCGCACATCCTACAATGCCAGCGCCAATTACCACAGCATGCCGTTCCATTGCCTAACCCTCCGGAGAGGAATCTGAAAGCGATAAAAAACAACTGCCGAGATTATAGAAGGTAGTTGGGGAGAGTGTCAAAGCTTCAGATTCTACTCCACGTTTGAGAAAGGATTGTGAATTTGTATTGCCTGGTAGCCCTTCACGAGCTCGGCAATACCGTCTTCGAGATTGATGGTTGTTTCGAACCCTTTGTCGCGTATCTTCGCGTAGGATACTTCATAGTTTCTCTGGTCGGGATCGGTGCCGTAATCGGCGAAATGGAGGTGGTGCGGAACGTGCTCTTTGATCTTCTTTGCGATTTCCTCTTTCGTGAAATTCATTTCTTCCGACCCAACATTATAAACCTGATCCTTTAAGTTCTCAAAATTCTTAACTGCGAAAAGGAAACTCCGCGCCATATCGTACGTATGAATGAACGAGCGCTTGAAATGCGCTTCGTAGACGATGTTCACGCGCTGCTTCAATGCCCGGTAGACGAAATCGTTTATCAAGAGATCGAGGCGCGGCCGCGGGGAGAGTCCAAATGCCGTTGCGAAACGGTAGATGATATAATTGGGTTTTTGCCGTATCGCCTCTTCCGCTTTGAGTTTTGAGATCCCATAATCGGAAACGGGATTCGCAGGGGAATCCTCCACACACATCCCTTCGATTTTCCCGTACACGCTCCCCGTCGAGGCGAAAATAAGCTTCTGCTCTGGAACGCGGAGATTGTTCAGGAGTTCGGTTGCGCGGAGATTCACTTCATAGCAAAATTCGGGATCTCGCTTGCAGGCGGGCTCACCAACGATTGCGGCGAGATGGACGATATAATTGACTCCATTGAGCGCTTCGCGAAGTGCCGCCTCATTCCGCACATCACCCCTCACAAAGGTAAATTTCTTATTAATGAAATGGCCGAAGAGCGTATGCTGGCGGTACATCAAATTGTCGAGGACTCTAACCGCATAACCCTCGTTCAAAAGCATGGGGACAATGAGAGATCCTACATATCCCGCGCCGCCTGTCACGAGCACCGTTTCCTGTTTTTGCAGAGAATTGCCTCCCATAAAAGTATTCTAAGACTACACAAAACCGCTCGAACGGTCAACCTTCAAGCATTCGCCGTGCGATACCACTCGATTGTTTTCCGAAGGCCTGTTTCGAAATCCGTTTTTGCGCGAAACCCAAATTCCTTCTCTGCTTTCGACACATCAAGCTGCCTCCGGGGCTGACCGTCGGGTTTGGAAATATCCCAACGAATCTCCCCTTTGAAATCCATAAGCCGGCAGATGGTTTCAATAAGATCCTTTATAGTTATCTCCATCCCTGATCCCAAGTTTATAGGATTGGATTTCTCATACCGCTCCGCGGCGAGTGCGATGCCCTCCGCCGCATCCTCGACATAGAGAAACTCGCGGCTTGCCTTTCCAGTCCCCCACACCTCGATAAAATTCCGGTTTTCCTTCTGGGCTTCATGAACTTTCCGGATGAGCGCGGGGATTACATGTGAGGAATTCGGATCGAAATTGTCCCGCGGACCGTAGAGATTCACCGGCAAGAGATACACCGCATTAAAACCGTACTGTGCGCGATACGCCTGCGCCTGCACGAGGAGCATCTTCTTCGCAAGACCGTAAGGCGCATTCGTCTCCTCCGGGTATCCGATCCAGAGATCTTCCTCTTTAAAAGGCACTGGCGTGAACTTTGGATATGCGCAGATGGTTCCGATTGCGACGAACTTCTCGACTCCCGCTTTGCGGGATTCCTCCATAAGTTGAGTGCCCATAATAAGGTTGTCATAAAAAAGCTCTCCGGGATATTTCTGGTTGAAACCGATGCCTCCGACTTTTGCCGCGAGATGAATAATAATTTCGGGCTTTGCGTCGTTTAGTACGCGCTCAACGTCGGCTGGTTTCCGGAGATCGTATTTTTCCATAAGTGGGACGAAAATATTCTCCTTAGGAACTCCGCGCGCCGTGAGATTTTCCACGAGATGCGATCCAAGGAAACCCGCCCCGCCGGTTACAAGGATTCGTTTATTTTTGAGGTTGATAAACATCAGAAATTATTCTTTTTATTATAGAAAATCACCGTGATTTCAGTCAAGCGCGAGTTTTCTCCTGAAATCCCGCACATTTCAAAAATTTTTTGACGTATGGGTGCCACCCCGGATCGATTCTCCGAAACCAACGGAGATCAGAACTTTGCGAATCGAGCTTCACGGAATTGGCGTGCGGTCTTACAACCGCAAGAAAAACGACAATGATTGTATGCGAATTCGTTCCGGGGAAATATCCTGTTTTTGAAAAATATTCGTGAATCCCAAGCTGCGTTACTATTTTCCCGCGTAGACCAATTTCCCCTTTGAGTTTTCGTCTTGCTGCGCTTGCGAGCCGTTCATTCTTAAAGATCCTTCCGCCAAGAAGATACCATTTTCCTCTCTCGGGCTGATTCTTGCGCTTCACGAGAAGAAAGTTTTTCCTTTGAGGATCGGAAACAACAAGATCTACGCAGACAATCGGAAGAACTCTGTGGATACTCCGATAAAGCTTCGTGGGAATCCGGCGTCGGATTGATCTCATGTAGGAGACGCTATTGCGCAAGCGCCTTTATGTCGGCCTCAACCATTATTTTCACGAGATCGGCAAACTTTGTTTTTGCCTCCCAGCCGAGTTTTTCTTTTGCTTTCTTGGCATCCGCAACCAAGTGCTGGACTTCCGTGGGACGATAGTACCGCGGATCGACCTCAACATACTTCTCCCAGTCGGAAATCCCCGCGTGTGCAAACGCAGCTTCCACGAACTCCTTGACTGAATGGCTCTCTTCCGTGCCGATCACATAATCTTCCGGCGTGGGCTGCTGGAGCATCTGCCACATTGCCCCCACATACTCCGGCGCATACCCCCAGTCGCGGCGCGCCTCAAGATTTCCAAGATAGAGCTTTTTGTCTAAACCTGCCTTAATCCGCGCAACGCCCCGCGTTACTTTCCTTGTAAGAAACGTCTCTCCTCTTCTCGGCGATTCGTGGTTAAAGAGAATTCCGTTCACCGCAAAGATGCCATAGGCCTCGCGGTAGTTCCTCGTGACATGATACGCAAAAACCTTTGACGCGGCGTAGGGACTCCTCGGATGGAATTTGGTTTCCTCGTTCTGCGGAGGAGGCACCGCGCCGAACATTTCAGAACTTGACGCCTGGTAGAACTTCACCTTCTTTCCCGTGTGTTCCTCATAATCCTTTATAGCCTCAAGCACCCGGAGTGTCCCAAGTCCGGCGATGTTCGCGGTGTACTCGGGAATATCAAATGAAACTTTTACGTGCGATTGCGCGCCGAGGTTGTAAATCTCATCCGGCTCGATCGTGTAAATAAGTTTCCGGAAGGTGTTCGCGTCGGCGAGATCTCCGTGATAGAGCACAAAACGCCGGCGATCGACATGAGGGTCTTCGTAAATATGATCAATTCTCCCGGTGTTGAAGGTCGATGCTCTCCGCATTACGCCGTGGACTTCATAGCCTTTACCAAGGAGAAGTTCGGAGAGATAAGAACCGTCCTGGCCGGTAACGCCGGTAATAAGGGCTTTCTTCATTGTGATTTTTATACAACTTTACTTCTGATTTGTCAAAACGCGATCGAGGAATTCCTGAAATGCCCCCTTGATGCGCTCCTCGGCGGGCCACTGGGCGAGTATCTGATTTACCACCTCCTGCGTCTTCTCGACGTTGTTCTCCGCTCGGTAGATGTCAAAGAGCCCGAAAAGGAATTGGGGGCGTTTTTGACCGAGTTCACGTCCTTTAAGGTAATAGTTTTTCGAGGGAGCGAGGTATTTAAGATCTTTGGTCTTCACAAGCGCGAGTTCATGCATCGCCCCCAAAATGTAGAGATTCTGCGTAAAACTCATCCCGCGACCACGATCGATAATCGGGCGGAAGTTTGTCTCCACGAAATTGATTGCATCATCTATGCCGCTCGGATCATTCGTCTGCTGAATGAAATTCACAACCATATTCGCGGTATTCCGCACGATTTCTTCCTGCCCGATCGGAGAAGGCATGTTCAGAGGGACAGAAAATCTCTCCTTAAATTCCGCAAATGAGTTGATGCTCCCCATGCTATTTAACGTATTGATGTAGGCGCGGGATTTCCGGAACGGAAGATAGGAGCCATAATACGCGACCCAGAGAATTGCCGCGGCAGCCGCAAAACTTATTATTTTCTTAAGTGTCGGGTTCATGAAAACGGCGCGTTACGCAAGGGTTTCTTTTTTCGACTCATAGAAAAGATAAAATGCGAAGGCGAGCGAAAGAAAAAGACTCATATAAATGGGGAGTACGTCGAAGAGCACGAACCCCTGCGCGAGATACCCGACGGGAAGCACAAAAAGCAAACTTTTCTTTAGCACGCCGAGCGTTTCCCCCTCACCCACGCCACGGCCCGAAGAACTCTTCTCGGGAAGCGGTTGGATTCTCTTCAAGAATTCGTAGTAGAAAACTGCGAAGATCGTGAGGTAGCTCGCGAGCCCCAGAATGCCGGTG
>CAYHEU010000033.1:0-9328 GCA_964355785.1 uncultured Candidatus Saccharibacteria bacterium
CACTCGGGAGAAACTCTTGACAAGAATTTCATAATTTCTAAACTTAACCTTTTTGAATTTTAGACATTGGACATTGATTAGGTCAATTAGAAATTAGTTATTTTGTAGAAAGCTCTTTGAGCTTCTCGACAAACTTATCTTTATGAAACCCTCCCGTTGAAAAAACCTCGCCGTTCAAGAGTATGCCCGGCGAGGCAAAAATCATGTACTTCTGCACCAACTCCTGCCCTTCGGGGGTTACGATGTCAATTTTCTTATACTTTACGTTCGGCCAATCTTTCTCTATAGAATGCCAGAACCTCTCAAATTCCATACAATGGACGCACCCCGGAGATGAAAGCTCGTGAAGCAAGACTTCGCCCATACGTTCAAATTATAGCAAACTGAGGATTCTATCCCGTTTTTCCAAAGAAAAAGCGGAGCTTTGAGGGCTCCGCGTGGGATGGGGAGCCGCCGGACACCTGGCTCCTCGGATGGGGGGCTGACCTCACCAACCTTAGCTAGGTGCGGTGGGGCCCCACCCGTCAGGCGCCGGCGGCACACGAGGCACATACTATAAAAATTATGGCGCTTTTGTCAACCCCGTTAGAAATCGTCATTTCTAACGGGGTCAAGAATTTCCGGATTTCTTGAAAGCGGGTTTGCCGGGGAGTATTATTACCACCAGAACAACTCACGCAAAAAAATATGCTCAGAGGAGGAAATATGCCAGCAAAGGATTTCCGGGATTTTTTGAAGCAAGCCGCAAGGGCGATGGGCGATGCGGGATGCAGAGATTTTGACGTCATAACCGCAGATACGCCCACCTTAGAAAACTCAATACCGCGAGGCACAAGGATAACGGTAAAAGCAAATTTCGGAAACGCCGGACTCACAAGAAGGCGCCTGATCAGAAAAAAACTTGCCTGCTTTCTCGAAGACATCCGGAATTCGAACGGCGGTGACTTTCATCCCATCTGCGCGAAAATCGCCTTTATCAAAACAGAGGAGGGGAAAGACCGGACCTTCGGCGCGGCACTCTCGTTCATCACGTCCTCGTCCCCCGAAATCGAAATCGTCAAGTCGTGTCGCCGTTTCACTGAGTACATTTACCCATCGCACGTGATCGCATATCTCCGCGAGCAATCCGAAACGTAGAGAGCAGAACTTTCAACTCGGAGAGGAAGGGGGTTCGCGATGTTAACGGCAACAGCGGCAAAAACCATCCTCGAGGAGAATGAGGTGATACAAAGAGGTCTCGACCCGAGAGATACTGAAACCTTCGCAGGCGCCGAAGGAGCGAAAGAACTTTTGAAAACCTTTCGGGAGGGCCAGCGCCTCCGCATCTATTACGAGGATGTAAGTGGGGTGCCAGCCCCGGTCACCTTTCTTCGGATCAAAGGAGGAAAAGCAATCGTGGATATGATCGGAGCGCCCGGCGTTCTCGGGCATCTCCCCGTGAACGTGCCCTTTTCGTGGATCACCGCGATCGAAATCCTCTAGGGTGGCTTTTCACTCAAACTCACACCAGCCAACCGGCTGGTTTTTTTATAAGAAATAATTACAAATACCCAACTTTCGTGAGCCAAAATTCGTTCTCCCATTCCCAGAGCCGCTTCGCGGCGAGAAACGCCTCAAAGTCCTTCTGCCAATATGGAAATTCCTTAAATTCAATATCTCCTACGACGTCCGACCATTCATGTTCTCCCGCGGGGCAGGGGATACCCCCTTTTCCATTCTTAATTTTCTCGCGCCCGCCCTTCACACGCCGCGTGGCGCTGCACCGGAGGCACCGCTGAATCTGATCGATTTTTAAGATCCACCGCGTCTGGAGATTTTCGAGCTCATTTTTCATTGCCTCCACATATGCCGAGGTCTGGAGATTATAATCCCGATAAATCGCCTGCGAGGTCTTGATATCCAAAACCCCGAATTTTCCGTCAATCAGGGCGAACGCATCCACCGTTCCGGCATAGCGGTGGTCATAGCTCACCACGCGCTTCTCGACAAGATCTTTGGTCACCTGTATGTTTTTTTGCTCACGAAATTTCAAGAATGCCTCTATCGCGGGCACAACCGTCGGATCAATTTCAGGACTCTCACCCAAGAGAATCGCTTCAACGGTATTGTGGATCAAGGTGCCTTCCTTTGCGGATTCCTGGCTTACGTTCTGCGCCGCCTTGAAATTCGCCGCTTCACCGTAAAACCACAAGAGCGCGGGCTTTGCCTTAATAGAGACAATTCTCGTTACCCGTGGATACCAAGCCTCGTCAATCGTATAGCCGTTCGCTTCCTTGAAACTCTCCGCGTTAGTATAGTAATCAAACATAGAAATAGGATTTAGAACTTAGTATTTAGAATTTAGGCGTCGGCTAAGAATCAGATGGTTTGATGGTAGCAGAAGGGGAGGGGAGTTTCCAGCGCCATAAACCTGCGCACCTGGGTCGCACAAAGGAGGTTATGGAACAGAAGATACCCGAACTGCGGATTCGGGTTTTTCAATTTGACTTTTACAAAAATCTATCATATAAAATCTAGAGCGATCCGCAACGACAACCAGTAGGAGAAAGAGATGTATGACTATCGCTGGGAATACGAAGAACAGGGGACGTTGCTTTTCATGAAACTGCTCCGAGGTTCGGAGAATGTCGCGCATTTCCAGGCACCCCGCGAGCGGGACTGGACAGGGTACCTTAATTCAGAAAAGGTCATACTCGCGTTTCAGTGGTGCAAAATCAGCTTCGCTCACCTCTACGAACAGGTTGCCTCGGCGCCGGGGCTCACGGACATGGACCGAGTGCTTTTCCTTGGAATCCGCGGCCTTCTCGAGCACGTCTTTTCATCGCGGACATCCGAGATGCATCCTCTGGACGAAAAGGAGTGGTACGCTCACGTGAGCGTTGCCCCCGGGATCCGGGAAAAAATCACTGCAGGCGCAAGAAATAGCGCAAGGGTTGAAATTGCGATGTAGGCCCATAAGACAAAATCTTATCGGGCCTTTTTATTTTTTGACCCAAGAAGAAGGGGGGTGTAGTTCACAACATCGCCCGCGCCCATCATGACTATGAGAGGGGGTAGGGAATAGGATTTAGCCATTAGGGTTCTTGCGAGAAATTTCTTGATACTTCTCGGATCAGCAAGATAAAAAATCTCCTTTTTCGGGTATTTCTTCTTGATTGCCGCGGCGAGTTTTTCCGAAGTGAATTTTGAGGTTACCCTATCACGTCCGGCGACTTCATAGACGGGGAGAAGCACGAGAACGTCAGTATCGGTGAATGCAGATTGAAACTCTTTAAAAAGGGCTTGTAACCGCTTTGCTTGGTGTGGCTGGTACACACAGACAAGCGGGTGGCTCGGAAATTTTTCTTTGAACGCACTGAGTGTCGCCTTGATCTCCGTCGGATGATGCGCGTAATCGTCATACACCTGACACCTGACACCTGACACCTGACACCTCCCCCGGTATTCAAACCTTCGCCATGCACCACGATAAACAGAGAAGACCTTAAGTGCAACCTTCGGATTAATTCCGAGAGCTCTTCCAACCGCAACGACGGCTGCTGCGTTTGAAACATTGTGAGCGCCAGGGATATTGATCGCTCGCTTGATCTTTGACACAAACGCGTTGCGTTTTATCGAATACAACACAACGGTTGCATTCTTTTCACGTGCAATCTTCTTGATAGGGGATTCAAGCGAACGAAGATTCGCATCGTCTCGATTCAGAATCAGAATACCGCCGGATTTTATGTTTTTGAAAAATTTCAGGAACGACGCTTTAACGCTCCCGAGATTTTTATAGAAATCGAGATGTTCTCTATCTATGTTGGTAGCGACAATAATCATCGGCTGATAATTCCAAAACGCGCCCCGCCATTCATCCGCCTCAAGCACAAGCCACTTGCTCTTTCCGTATCGAAAATTCTTCCCGTCGAGCTCCTTGAGTTTCGTTCCGATCACGATATTCGGATCAAAACCAGCCTTAAGAAGCGTAAGCCCGAGGAGCGAGGCGGTAGTGCTCTTGCCGTGACTCCCGGCAACCGCGATCGTTTTATAAACCTTCGTAAGGCATCCGAGGGTTTCGGCATAGGTCATGGGTTTGAACCCCCGCCGAACTGCTTCTTCAAATTCAGGGTTTGAAGAACCTACGGCAGCGCTATATACCACCATTGTGGTTCCTGCGGGAAGATTGGCCTTCTTGTGCCCAATTTTGACTTTTACGCCTTCTTTCTTAAGTTTCTGCGTAATGGGGCTCCCTATGAGATCCGACCCCGAAACAGCCCAATTTTTAGCCAAAAACCAGCGTGCAAGGGCGCTCATGCCGATGCCGCCAATTCCAATAAGGTGAGCAGAAGATTTTTTCTCTAAGTGGCGCATAGATAAAGGGGATAGGTGCTTTTCTTAAATACTATATGTCGCACAATATACCTTTTGTAACATATAATTTAGTGGGATTCTTCTCTGATGTGTTCAATTACACGGCTAAACCATCGCCATTCAGGTCTTTTGCCTTTAATCTGTTTCATTTTCTCTTGGATTATAACCAGCCGTTGTAAATCCTCATGGCTCCAAATTGTTTTTCTGCTTCCTCTTGGATTATCCGTCGTGCTGATACCTGTTTTTAATCCTTTATTTTTACTTAATAAAATTAAAGCTTCTTTCCAAAGATCAAAATCAAGTTTCTTCTTTGCGCGCAATTGATATTTTTCAAAAAATGGCACTATTTTACTTGAAAGATCATCAATATCATCAACCGAATATTGAGCCGTACCTCGCTTATCCATGCTAATTTTGCCGCATCCTAAAGTTCCCTTGATTCTCTCTAAAATCTCTCGATCATCTCCACGAAGGCCGATCGCAAATTCAATATCCCAGTAAAAATAAACGGGTTTGTTTTTCCTTTCGTGCCGAACATCGCGTCGAAATTTCAACGCAAAACATCCTTCGCCATCAACGAAGCCAGCAATATAATCGCCCGGAAGTTTATCTACCACCTTTCAATTATAACAGGTGTCGCACAATAAATCTAATCGACTTATACACGGATCAAAGCGACTCCAGGTATTTGATCGGATTTATATCGCGACCTTCGGGGTTTGGACCGCAGCCGTCCTTTTTCGCCATCTTGAACCCCTCCCCTTCAAAAACTGAAAAATGGAGGTGGGGAGAGGTTATAAACCCGCTTCTTCCGACAGTTGCAATAATCTCGCCTTCGCTTACCGCATCTCCTTCTTTAACTTTAAAGCTTCCGAGGTGGGCGTAAAGGAGCACCGAGCCGTCTTTGGTATTCGCGACCGCGATAAATTTTCCATAATTCAGCCCCGGGCAAAATTTATCCTGATTGCCGAGTGCAATAATCTTGCCGTCGGCTGCGGACATAATCGGCGTGCCGTCGGACGCCACGATGTCGATCCCATTATGGCGTTGATCGATGTAATTCGAAAGACGCGCGAACATCGTGTGCCCGTATCCTTGGGAAATATAGCTTGGCTTGATCGTTTGAGAAAATGCCCCGAAATCAATCACATGAAGCGTGGGAACGTCCGAGCGGTAACTGTAGCCCACTCCCCCGCCGAAAAAGAAAAAACGGATCGCACCGAGCGACCAATGAACAAAAATGATTAAAAAGAAAAAAACAAGAAAATACGCGTAGAGTCTCCACGAAGAAGCCATAGCGGTAATAGAGTATCAAGGAATCAACGACACGAACCACTTCACCAAATTTATAAGAGCCCTGAGAAGCCAAAGAACGAAATTTGCGATTGCCTTCGCCACTCCAGGAATGGTCGTTCCGGTTATCGTGAGAAACCAGCCATTCGCTTTTTTAAAGAATTCACCAATGTCACTCCAAAGATCCTTGAAATACTCTATCGGATTGAAACGGCGTATCTCCTGAACGGTTTTCTTTTCCGTAACGTCTTTCCCTATTTCGCTTACACTACGAAAAAAGTCTGATATTGGCGGAGGCAATTTTTGGATTGCGTTCCCGAAGTCGGGAGTGCCCACGGTTTGCGCGCGAGCCACAACATTCCTGCTACCGAAGAGAAGAAGCAAAAAAACCGTCATTATAAGCACAACGGACGCAGTTCTAACCCTCATGCGGCCCACGCCTTTATCATACAAGGGTGAAGACCAAAAACTCAAGCTAAAGGTAGCGCTCGGGGTTCAAATCACCGCCATAAGGCATCGGTCCGCATGATCTGCTCTGGCCCATGTAGAACGTTGGTTGCGCAAAGACCGTAAAGTGCAAATGGGGACCAGTGGCGTACCCCGTACGCCCGGAATAACCGATAAGCTGTCCTCGTTCGACCACATCTCCTTTCTTTACTATGTATTGAGAGAGGTGTGTATAGAGGGTGGTGAGGTTGTTAGCGTGATTCACTACCACAAACTTCCCATATGCGCCTCGATAGCAGTAGGTATCCTGATTCCCAACCCCCATAACCGTCCCGGCTTCGGCAGCAAAGATCGGCGTTCCGAGCGGCGCTCGAAAATCGAGGCCGTTGTGCCACTTTCCCGGATACGCCGACTGGGCAAAATTCGTCGCGCCATATTTTTGAGTGATCACAAGTTCGCCCTCAAGCGGCGGCGCAAGAACTCCAGTGCCGGACTTCGGCAAGAGGCTCGGATCAATTTTCGTTCGGAGCTCTGCGTCGAGTGATTCGATTTCCTCAGCAATTTTCTCTTGAAGTTTGCGAAGTTCGGCGGCTTGTTTTTCGAAAACAGTTTCTTTACTTTTCGTCTCACTGAGAAGCGTTTGCCGCTCCTTTTTTTGATCCTGAACGATTACCTTGCGAACTTCCAAATTTTTCTGATGAAATGCCGTTTTTGATTTCTTTCGGTTCAGTTCGTTCACTTTCGCGGTAAGTTCTGCTTGGAGTTTTTCGAGATCCCCGATGTCGAAGGCAAGTTTTGTGCTTAGATCGTTCAGCGCTTGAGCTTCGAAAACTCCTTCGGCGAGCGAATTGCTCTTCAAAAAAATTACAAGGAGATTTGTCTGGCTTGCCTTCTGAAGTTCCCTGAAGATCTGGGCAATTGCGGCTTTTTTATCCTTGATTGATACCTGGATATCCTGGACGTCGAATGTGAGGGATTGGCTTTCCAAACCTAATTTTTTGACCACCGTCTCATCCGCCTGAATATTCAAGTTCAGCTGGTTTACCGTGTACTGGAGAGTAGTAAGTTCTTTCTGAAGCCCTACACGCTCGGTTTTTGTCTCATTCAAATTTTTTTGTACAACCGAAAGTTCTTGATTGATTTTCTCAAGCTCCTTCGCCCGTTCCTGAATCTGCTGCTCAAGCAAATCCCGAGCGGAAACCTCGGGCTCCGTAGAGGTGGCCATTTCCGCCGCGGGCTCGCCGTCCGACGGCTCGCCTCCGTCCGCCTCCTGGCCCCGGAGAAACTTGATCCCCACGCCAAAGAAAAGCAGGAATATTAGGAAGCTCAAAAAAATTTTCTGTAAGTTTTTCACCATCCGGAATGTAATTTATCAAGAGCTATTGTAATACGTCTCACGCTTTCCTCAAACCCAAGGACTTCCATAATATCCAAGGGATCCGGTGAGGCGGGTCGCCCGGAAACCGCAACGCGGAGGGGCCAGAGCACTACTCCCCTTCCCTCTTTCTTGATCAAGGGGGTAAGCGCTTCGGCGAGGGTTTTTTTCTCGAACCTGTCTCCCTTTGTATTCTTTACGATTTCCGCGGTCTCTTCTAACACCGTACGGATCCGCTCGGTGGATTCCTTCTGCCAAACCAAGAGATTCGGCTCATATTCCGGGAGTCCAAAAAAGAATCCTGCAAACTCAAAGAATTCGGCGAGATTTTTAAGCCGTTCTTTTTCGATCTTCATAACCTTCTCTAAAAACTCCTTATCTGAAAAAATTTTTTGATCTACGCCGATTTGAACGGAGATTTTTTCCAGTCGCCGAACCAGCTCTTCGTCATCCAACTTCTTAATGTGCTCCGCGTTTGTCCAGTCGAGCTTCTCTTCGTCGAACACCGCGCCGGCCTTCTGGACTCGTTTCAGATCAAACACGCGAACAAGATCCTCAAGCGAGAAAATTTCGCGTTCATCCTTCGGGTGCCAGCCAAGGAGCGCCAAGAAGTTTACGATTGCTTCTGGAAGATATCCTTTTACCTCGTACTCAAGAAGAGACGTGTCGAGATATCGCTTGGAAAGTTTTGCGCGATCGCGTCCCAGAATGAGAGGCAGATGGGCATATGCGGGCTCTGGAAACCCGAGCGCCTTACGCAAAAGTATCTGCTTGGGAGTGTTCGGGAGGTGATCTTCCCCCCGAATAACGTGGCTTATTTTCATTTCATAATCGTCAATAACGGCGGCAAAATTATAGAGCGGCGTTTCGAGATCCTTCGCGATCACCATATCGCCAAAAAGGCCGGTGTTGAAACTTACGTTCCCGCGGATTACATCCTTAAATTCAACTTCGGCTTCGAGGGTCCGAAAACGTATAACCTGCGGTTCTTTGCCGGGAGGTTTTTCCTTAAGCCGCCCGCAGTGGCCGCTGTATTTCGGCGGAAGACCCTGCCCCAACATCGCTTGGCGCTCCGCTTCGAGCTCTTCTTTCGTACAGTAGCAGTAATACGCTCTCTCTTCGTCAAGCAGCTTCCGCAAATATTTTGCGTAAACGCCTATTCTCTCGCTCTGACGATACGGCCCGTATTCCCCTTTAGCTTTTATAACCTCGCCGGATAGATTTTCGAATTCAGGGCCTTCATCCCAGTCAAGCCCGAGCCAAAGAAGCCCTGATGTGATTTCAGCCTCGTATTTTTTTTCCGAACGCTCGGTATCCGTATCTTCAATCCGAAGTATAAATTTTCCCCCGTGCCCGCGGGCAAAGAGCCAGTTAAAAAGAGCGGTTCGCGCCGTCCCAAAATGAAAAAAGCCGGTGGGACTCGGAGCGATGCGAACCCGCACTTCTTGTTGCGTATCAACCGTCATCAATGGATTTTACCACGTTTCCAGAGAAATGTAACGGCGCGGAACATTCTTTAATTGATCACAAGGAAACGCCGGCGAGCTTCAAAATTTCTTTCGCAATATTGTCCGCGGCGTCAGATTTGAAAAAATCGCGCGACGCGGATTTCATCTTCTCAAAAATCGTTGGGTTCTCCAAAATCTCTTTTATCTGATTTACAAAAATACGGGGCGCAAGATTTTCTTCCTCTATCACACGCGCACCGCCGATTTTTGCGAATTCGTAGGCGTTTGCGCGCTGATGGTCGTTTGCGGATTCCGAAAGAGGTATGAGGATTGCGGGCTTCCCGAACGCCGATATTTCAAAAATGGTACCGCTTCCCGAACGACTCACCACAAGATCGGCGGCGGCGAA
>CAYHEU010000034.1:0-8650 GCA_964355785.1 uncultured Candidatus Saccharibacteria bacterium
AGGCGGCGGCGCGGAAAACCCTTGAGCTTCTGGAAATTGACGAAGCGGGGCTTGAGCCGCAGGATCGGAAGCTTTTGGAGATTATCATCAAAAAATTCAACGGCGGCCCGGTGGGCGCGGGAACGCTCGCGGCCGCGATGAGCGAAGAACGAGGGGTGATTGAAGATATTTATGAACCGTATCTTATGAAATTAGGATTTTTACAGAGAACTCCGGCCGGGCGCCTCGCGCTTGCGGCGGCATATGATCATTTGGGGATAAAAAGAAGGGGAGAGCTTCTCTGAAAAGGTTTTAGGTGTTAGCTTGCAGGTTTTAGTGGAGCGCATCCCCAAAAACTAACACCTATAACCTAAAACCTATGATATACATCAATGAGTGGCTGCCGAATCCTCTCGGTTCGGATACTCAAAATGAATGGATTGAACTCTGGAATAGCGGCGCAGAATTGGTAAATCTCGCGGGGTGGCGGCTCGAGAATAGCACCACGGGAAAATTTTCTTTGAAGAGTGGCGAAATTTCTTCAGGCGGTTATTTTGTTTTAAAGAGAAGCGAGAGCAAGCTTACGCTAAGAAATACCGATGGAAAGCTCGTTCTCTACAACCAAGCGGGAAATCTCGTTCATAAATCCGCGTTTTATGGCACGGCGCCCGAAGGGAAGAGTTACAATTTCCTTGCCCGCCGAAGTCCCGCAAGGCGGGATGAAGGAGGGTCGGACGGTAGATTTTTTTTCGCGGATCCTACGCCGGGCGCGGCAAATGCGCTCCCTGCGGCCTCCGAGCTTTCTTTAGTGGACTATCCCGCAGGCACACTCATACATTCCGCGTTCCCGGACGCTGGAGTGTTCGGTATGGCGTTTGGCGTGGCACTCATCTTTGCGGCACTCGCCATCTATGTGATAAAAAAGAATAATGATCTACAAGAGCTCTTCTTCGGCGGACACGAAGAAATTCGCTGAGAAAATCGCGAAACGGATCGCGAATAGCAGATCACGAATAGCGAATCGCAAACACGCTACTATCTTGGCGCTCGTGGGCGACTTAGGAAGCGGGAAGACCACGTTTGTCCAAGGATTTTTCCGCGGTTTAGGAATTAAAAAAAGAGCGACCAGCCCAACGTTTATATTAATGCGCCGGTTAACCCTACCGCCTACTCGCTACCCTCTACTTGCTTTTAAGAACGTCTACCACATTGACGTCTGTCGCCTCAAAAAACCGCAAGAGCTTTTAAAACTGGGCTTTAAAGAGATTTTGGAAAATCCGCGCAACGTCGTGCTTATTGAGTGGGCAGATAAGGTGAAAAAGATTTTGCCGAGAAAAATTTTGCGGCTAACGTTCGTCCACGGGAGAGCGGAGAAATTCCGGACTATAAGAATCGGATAAAGGAACCTCGCCGAAAGGGGACATCGACAGGTTTTGGGGAGCGTGGTATAACAACCACGGCTGTTTGAATCCATCAACGCGATAAGCGGAGGAAGACGATGGTTACTATTACGCCTACGGTTCGACCCGAACTTGAAGGGAAGAAATCGTTCGGATTCAAAGCGCACCTCGAGAAAAAGACGAGGAAGAAGCTGCGCTACAATTCTCTCAAAGAACATGACGAGCAGCTCCGCCTGGTCAACGAGATCGAGATGAACCTCGAGCGATTCTAGGCACTCCCGTGCGAGGTTTCTCTCGCTGTGGGGTCGCAGGCGGGCCATCAGGTGCTCGATGGCGAAGTGAAGCCCTACGACCAGTCCTCGTTCGACGAGACCGAGAAGATCGTGACGAAACTCAACAATCTCACGTTCTCGTTCGGCGAGCATTTCCCGAAAAGCGTGTTCGCCATCGAGGCCTCGCAGTCGGTGGCCATCACGGGGACCGGCAACAACCCTTAGTTCTTCCCGCCGCCGCACACCACGGGCACGCAGCAATTTTCTCGCTGCTGCCCGCTCACCCAAGCTCGGTACTTTGTAGTGGGTTTAGGTGAAAAGGTTCTCGATAATAATGCATCTTGCCGAAGGGTACGTTTTGGATTAGGTTTGTAGGCGAGAGCATTGTATGATTTTTTACCCTGAACCTAATAGTAATAATATCCGCCGCACCGTCGTTTCAATAGAAAATTAAATATTTATAATCGTGTTTTGGATAGGAGTAATAATTACTGTTGCCGCTACATTTATTGAACTTTTTATAGAGAAAAGGAATTTGTGGCGAATTATACTATCTACTCTCGTAATTCTTGGTGTTATTATATCTAGCGCGCAATTTGTTTCTGACCAAAGAATTCAACGTCAGGTAGAACAACGCTCTAAAGACACCGAACAACGTCTCAAAGATTCCGAAAGAGTTACGCTAGATAGAACGATCAACGATAAAAATATTGACTTGCTATCCATAATTCTTAAGAACCACGCCCCCGAAGAATTCATTTTGTCTTTCCTTAGTACAAAAGAGCCGACATCACTAGCCGAGCAATTATATAACTTACTTATAAGTGCGGGTTGGCAGGTAAAAGTTGGACCCCCCGTCGGCATGTTGATTGGAGGGGAGCCTCGATTGGTAGACATTAGAATTACCACAGAACAACCTACTGCCGTAGAGCAAGCTCTTTACGAATGGTTGAATAACAACGGCATCAAGGCAAAAATTTCACCAACCCAACCCTTTAAAGAAATTTTTATAACCTGAGTTTTTGTTCAAAATCTTAATTGGATAACCTCCCTTAAAATAAGCGAGGAGAAATAAAAACCCCACAGTATTGGCCGTGGGGGAGTGGTGAAAAAACGAGACGCGCGGGCCTCATCTGTCGCCGACATACACGGGCTTCTCGATGAGGTTCAAATTCTTGTCGAACACCGCCTTGCCGGTATACATCAGTCCCGGCATCTTAGTATCAACCCACACGGCTACGATTTTGCCGTCCTTGAGATAGCGCAACTCGATCTTGCCGTGGGGCTCGGCGCCGGCGTTCTTGAGCGCCGTGGTTATCGAGTATTCCACCCTGGAGTGTTCGATTTTCACCGCTACCAAAGGGATTACGGCGATAAGGAGTGCGACCAGCGTGAGACCGAAGATTGACTTCCACGTAATACTTCTTTCCGTGCTCCCGTTTTTCATGACCACCCTCCTTTTCAGTTAGACAGAAAGACATCAGATACTTTGGAATACTTTCGCTATTATAAAACCATTCTAAACCTTTTGTCAAGACATCTACGAAACTTGTTCTGTTGTGAGGGGCAGTATTTCCTCTCACAAGATAAGCAACGAGAATTTAGTGCTACACTAAACGAATGTTCAAAGAACGGCATAAAGCGGTTCCTGCAGTTTACTTGATCCTTAAAAAAGGCGACGAAATTTTGCTGATGCGCCGGCAGAATTCCGGCTATTATGATGGCTGGTACTCAATTCCCGCCGGACATGTTGAGGCTGGGGAATTACCGATGGGGGGATTAATCCGCGAGGTGTTTGAAGAATTGGGCACTACCCTTGACCAAAAAGATCTAGAACTGGTACATACAATGTATCGCGCGAAGCACGACGAAACCGGCGAACGGGTGGACTTATTTTTTATGGTCGGCAAGTGGTCAGGAGAACCCAAGATCAACGAACCGCACAAGTGCGATGACATTCGATGGTTTCCAGTGAACAATTTGCCGGAAAACACGATGCACCACGTAAGGGACGCAGTTTTAAAATCAGAAAAAGGAATTTTATATTCCGAAGTTGACGCGGAGCACGCCGCGAAAAACCCGACAAAATAAGCGAGGAGAACTTGAATTGCAGAAAAATTTCCCCTATAGTCCTATTTAGTATATCCCAAACTACTGGAGGTGATTGATGGTTGACTATGTATCGCGGCCTAAGATCTGGTTAAAAAAATTGCTTAGGGAAGCAGATTTGCCCATCGATCCTCGTCGCGTTGTGGGCAGGGTCTTTTGCTTTTACTACGACACGCGAAGCGTATGTGGAGCTATCTCCGGGATAGTAACGGGGGTTGAGGTTCATTACCCGGGTGGTGATCTCGTTCTATATGTAAGTCCCCCCCTGGAAGGAGGAGCGCCACTCCGATATATACGGTTCAATAAGGAATCAAAGTCATGGGCGTCCTATTGTGATCTCTTGCCAGGTACAAAAGCCACGCTTTCAACCTGCGGCACGCTCAAGCTTCTTTAGGGTTTTAAATCTATGCCTGGTCTCGCGACTGGGCTTTTTATTTCTCAAAATAAGTGAGGAGAAAAAAAACGAGGGTCAGAGACCCTCTTTTCTGGTGTTTGGCTTGCGGCCGGTGATTCGACACTTCTCGCAAGGCCGATAGGTGTTGCCTTTGAGTGAAAATCTCATTGGCACCATACCTTGGCCGTCGCACACTTCGCACCGTTCGCTCTCCGGGATGCTGTCCTGTCTCGCGATCATGCTTCTTTCCAAAATCGTCTGTTCTTCTTCCTGACGGGAAATCATTTTCCACCTCCATAAGGACTGATTTCATCTTAGCGACCATTATAATATTGTCAATCGAAACTGAGCTTTTCTGCTATGATTAATGGGTGAAAACCCTCCTTTTGATTGACGCGAACTCACTTATCCACCGCGCGTTTCATGCGCTACCCCCGCTTACGACTCCCGACGGAAAGCCGATTCAGGCAATCTACGGCCTCTCGAGTATTTTTTTGCGCCTCTGGCGCGAGGAGAAGCCGGACTATGCGGCCGCGCTTTTTGACCGTCCCGAGCCCACGTTCCGCAAAGAAAAGTACAAGGAATACAAAGCCCAGCGGCCCAAGGCGCCAGATGAACTTATCTCGCAAATCATTGAAGCGCATAATTTTTTTAACGAGTTCGGCATCAAGACGTACGAAAAGCCCGGCTACGAGGCGGACGACCTTATTGCGACACTCGCCGAGAAATTCCGAGGATGGGGAGATGTAAGGGTTGTAATTCTTACGGGCGATCTCGACACGCTCCAGCTCGTGGAAGACGAAAAAGTCCTTGTGCGTACGTTCAAGAAGGGCATTAGCGACACCTTTATTTATAATGAAAAGGCGGTTCACGATCGGTATGGGCTCCGGCCGGATCAGCTTGTGGACTACAAAGCGCTCGTGGGCGATGCTTCTGACAACATAAAAGGCGTCCCCGGCGTTGGCCCAAAAACCGCCTCCGACCTCCTCAAAAAATTCGGAACGCTTGATGAGGTTTATAAAAACCTCGCGTCCGATCCGAATATCCAAAAGAAACTCGCGGGGTCCGAGGAACAAGCGGAATTTTCGAAGAGTTTGGTGATTCTCGAGCGCCGCGTACCGATCGAGGCATCGGATTTGAGGGAACTTGAGGTTCGGGAGAACCAAGAGAATCTCACGAGCTATTTCAAAAAGATGGGGTTCGAAAGTTTGATCAAACGGATGAATGGGGTAACTGCCGCTCCCGTCGCGAAAGAACCGCCAAAACCAAGCGAAAAAGAATCCTCGCAGGCATCGATTTTCTCCGCCGTACAAAAGCAACCTTCCGCAAAAACGAAGATTCAAAAGGATGCCATGTTTCTCGCAGGCAGCGTGAACGGAATCCCCGAAACGGAGCTTGCCTCCCCGAAACTTAAAGTCGGTTTTGACTTGAAGGCACTCCTTAAGGGTCTCTGGGAGAAAAAATCCGATCTCGCCCCGCCCTATTTTGACTTAGGCGTCGCCTTTTGGCTCCTTGACCCCGATTTCAAAAAATACGACCCGCAATCGTCTTTCAAGAAATTTCTTGGGCGCGAGTGGACGGGGGGAGCGGAGGATGCAGAGAGCGCGTTTGCGTTCGCGGAGGCAAAACTTAAAGAGCACAAGCTCGAAGAAGTGTTTCACGAAATTGAAATGCCCGCGCTCGGGATACTTGCGGGCATGGAGCGCGAAGGAATATTTCTTGAGCCCGCGCGCCTCAAAGAACTCGAGACGAAGATCGAGGCGCGACTCGCCGATCTTACGCGTGAGATTTATCGCGAAGCGGGACGGGAGTTCAACGTCAATTCCCCGAAACAGCTCGGCGAGGTTCTTTTTAAGAAGCTTTCTCACCGAAACGGGGAGAAGGTTGGGAAAACGCCGGGGGGGCAGCCCTCGACGAGCGCGGAAAATCTCGAGGCGCTTCAAGAGAAAATTCCTTTGGCAAAACTTGCGCTCGAATATCGCGAGGCGTTCAAAATCCAATCGACGTACGTAAAACCATTTCAGGAGCTCGTTTCGCCCGACGGGAGGATTCATACGGAATTCATCCAGACGGGGACTGCGACCGGACGATTGAGCTCGCAGAACCCCAACCTCCAGAACGTCCCGCGCGAATCGGTGTGGGCGGACGAATTCCGCTCGGCGTTTGTGGCGCCCGACGGATTCTCATTTGTCGCGTTCGATTATTCGCAGATCGAGCTCCGCATTCTTGCGGCACTCTCCGAGGATCCGAATATGATCGCCGCATTCAAACGAGGACTCGACATTCACCAGGCGACGGCGGCGCGTATCTTCGACGTGCCGCTCGAGAACGTCCGGCCCGAGATGCGGCGACTCGCAAAAACCCTGAATTTCGGACTTATCTACGGCATGGGGGTTTCCGCGTTCGCAAAGACGAGCGGGGTCGGCCGCGAGCAGGCACTCAAGTTCGTGAACGCCTACTTTGAAGAGTTCTCAAAAATAAAGTTGTGGCAGGAAAAAGTGAGGCGCGACGCGCGAACGCTCGGATACGTGCAAACTCCAACCGGGCGGCGGCGTTATCTTTTGGGGATCGCTTCCGGCGTGCCCCGCGTTGTTGCCGAAGCGGAGCGGGCGGCAATGAACCAGCCGATTCAGGGACTTGCGGCGGACATCATTAAACTCGCGATGATTGAGACCGAATCCGCGCTTGAGGCAAAACACTGGCGGGGAAAAGAGGTAAAAATGATCCTCTCGATTCACGATGAATTGTTGTTTGAAGTTCGCGATAGTATGATTAAAGAAGCCATTCCGGTGATTCGCGAGGCAATGGAGCGCGTCTACGAGCTCGCAGTGCCACTTAAAACCGAGGTTTCGGTCGGCAAAGACTGGGGACGCCTCGCGAAATTCAATAATGGATAACTTCCTTAAAATTCAGCTCAAGAAATTTCTGAGCCTGCTTCCGCTCCCGGAGATGAAGATCTTTTGGGTGTTTCTGCCGTTCCTCGCGGCTATTTTTATCATCAATACGCTTTTCCTCACGCCGTTCCTGATATTTTTGACCGGCGGGCTCGTTCTTATCATCGCAATCATCGTGTTCTTCTATGCGGCGAGCTTGGCAAAATCGAATCAGAACGTGGGTGAGGAGCGGACGAATCTCAAAAACATTATTTTCGGGCTTGAGGATTCAATCGTGGTCTACGACGAGAACTTCAGTATCCTCTTTTTCAACCCTGCGGCGGAAAAACTCTTTGGCCTCCGGGCAGAATCCCTTATGGGCCGCCAGATAAGCCCCCAAGACGCGAAGGATCCCGTACTCCACCTTTTGGCGCAGGTAATTTTCCCTTCTCTTTCGCCGGTAATGGTCAGCCGCTCGGAGCCGGGGGTCTATCCGCAGAAGGTTGATCTCTCTTTTGCCGATCCCGTGTTCGAGCTTCGGATGATTACGAGCCCCATCATCGAGGAAAACGGCAAAGTAAGCGGCTTTATGAAAATTATCCGGGACCGCACCCGCGACGTAACTCTCCTTCGATCGAAAAACGAATTTATCAGCGTCGCTTCCCATCAGTTGCGAAGCCCGATCACGAACATCGCTTGGGCGCTCGACACCCTCACGAGCGACTCATCTCTTGGCGCGGAGGCAAAAGATCTTGTGTTGAATGCGCGCGAGGCCACGCGGGAACTTTTGGGAATCGTCGAGGATCTTCTCATGGTTTCCAAGATCGAGGAAGGGAGGTTCGGGTATAATTTCCAGTCGGTGAACGTCATCGATTTTCTTGAGCGGGTGCTCGGGATCGTGCTCCCGCAGGCCCAGCAGTTGGGGGTTAAAGTGTATTTTGAAAAACCTACGGAACAGATTCCCGAAGTGGTTGCGGATACCGAGAAGATCACGATGGTTATGGAAAATCTTTTCGACAACGCAATCCGCTACAACGTGAAAGAAGGCGAAGTTAGGGTGAGCGCAAAGAAAATTCTTGACCAGCCCTTTGTCGAGGTTGTCGTGCAGGATACTGGCATAGGAATCTCTAAGGAGGATCTCGACAAGATTTTCTCGAAATTCTTCCGTGCGGAAAATGCCGTAAAGTCCAAAACCGAGGGATCGGGTTTAGGCCTCTACATCGCCCAAAATATCGTGCGGTCCCACGGAGGGCGAATATGGGTTGAGTCCGAGAGGAACCGGGGAACAACGTTCCATTTTACGCTCGCAACCGACCCCCGCGTAGTGCCGGCGAAGGAACTACCCCTTGAATACTAACCGACTTTTGTAGAGGAATCTTTTCGTTTATCATTATGGTGTTTGCGTGAATATGCGGAAGCTAAATCCAAAATATATTTTTGTGGCGGGAGGCGTGATGTCCGGAGTCGGGAAGGGCGTCGCCGCCGCCTCGATCGGGAAGATTATCCAGTCCAAGGGCTTCAACGTGACGGCCTTGAAGATCGACCCCTACGTAAACGTTGACGCAGGAACCATGAACCCCACCGAACACGGTGAGGTTTTTGTTTTGGATGACGGTATGGAGT
>CAYHEU010000035.1:0-8646 GCA_964355785.1 uncultured Candidatus Saccharibacteria bacterium
ATAATTTCTCTTTGAGAAGCTGTTTTTCGTTCACAAGTTTGTTTTTCATATCTCGATACTCGTCTAACGAAAGTGTATTTTCTAAATATGCGTTCATCATAAAACTATGGTAAAAGGAAATTTTCTTGGTGCGGCGATTGTTGCAATAATCTACACGGTCTATATTTTAATGAACCCCCTTCCAACAAAATGGCAAATGGTGTTAGTGTTGGTGGTTCTTAATGCTTTAACTATCGTGTTGATGGCTTTTGCGTTCAAAGGATAAAAAAGGGAAATAAGAATTTATCGCCAAACCTGCCTGCCGGCAGGCAGGGAAAAATCAGAGCACATAGAGTTTATGTGCTCGACCGAGCACTAAAAAACTTTTTTAGTGCTCTGGCTTATAATTAGTTGGGGCACTTATTAACCCGACTTGTCCGTCCGTAGCCTTACGCGGAGGAGGAGTGGCCCGCCAATCAGGAACATATTACACCCTCTTTGTAATAAAGATATTTTCGTTTCGTATTAACTGAGGCAGACTTCAGCCCGTATACACAGAGAGAGTCGGCTCGTGTTATAATCTCAAGGCGAATAGGCCACACTCCACAAATTATTTGCCTTTCCCGATTCTCAAGGTTACCATTATTTTAGTTCTACTCACTTTTTCTTTATAAGGGGAGGTGCTCGAGTGAACGCCTACCGGATAGCGGCGAACGCCGTGTTCTGGCTCCATCAGACTTTAATAATTCTCCTCTTCGTGGGATTCTTCGCACAGTTCGTGTTTCTCTGGTACGGACCGATCGAGGCGGTCGCGCTTACACTCACCATCGTCTCTCAGGGGCGTCAGAAGAAATGCCCGCTCACGGTTCTCGAAAACTACTTCCGCGCAAAGTGCGAACCCAGGAAGACCTACGAGGGTTCATTCCTTCGCTATTACACGAAGAAACACTTCAAGGTGAATATCCCGCTGGGGGTGATCCCGAAGATTCTCAAGCTCATGCTTGCGATCTCGGTAATCGTCTTGATCTCGACACTTCGCTTCTGAAAATGCCAGTTGTCCCCCGACAGCTGGCTTTGCTTTTTTGCCCTCGGTGGAATACTATCATCTTGGTTCTACTTGATTTTCTTTTAAGAGGAGGGAGCGCAGATGCTCACGTTTGAGTATGTAACGGAAACGAAGTCGAGGGAATGGTTCTATCCGGAGCGGCACATTTGGCTTCCGCCCTTGGAGAAGCCGCCGGACGAGAAGTCAGGCGACGAATTCGAGCGATGGCGAGAGCGTAACTGGTGGATTCTCGACTTTACCGTGCATGTGTCGCGAATGGAAGAAGCGCGAGAGCTTGGAAAGAAACTTTGGGCTGCATATGAAGCGCGCGACGAAAACGAAGCGGAGAGATTACTCGAAGCACTCCGTCCCTTACGCGTGACACCGTTCGATGAACGTGCCCCGCTTGAGAGGTGGGCGCACATGGCGGTGCAGGTACCGGGCGATATCGGAGGTCCGAACAAACCGAAGATCCGCGAACTTCTCTCGTCGCGCTGCCGCGGGCGGGTACTCGAGGCGATGTGCGGGTTCAACTCGTACCTTGCTCCCTCGCCTGATCGCGAGATTGTTGCGCTGGACTACTGCAGGGAGGCGATTGAACGGTACCCGTATCCCGAGCGGACGAGAATTCTCTTTGATCTCAATCTCATTGCGGGGTCGAAGCGGATGGAGTTCTTTGCGGACGCGAGTTTCGACGCCGTGACAGTTTGTTTCGGCTTCAACTACCCGCACCATCCAGTTTGCCTCTTCCGGGAGTTCCGGAGGATCCTCTCGCCGCACGGCTCGCTTTTTTTGGTCGAGAACCCTGCGCACGGCTACTGGGATCTCGCGCGGCGATGTTTTTCGTCAGATCGTTGCGAAAGGTTTCTTCTCTCCGCGGGTTTTTCGGAAATCCGCGTCGAGAAACTCCTGATCACCGAGGAATGGGAGCGCGTAAGCGGAAACCACAACTACTTTTTCGTGGAGGCCACACGGGGCTAGGACAAAGATCCTTGCCCCCCTTTTATTTTCGCCCACAACGCTGACTTGCGTGCTGTTTTGTAGAACCGCGGTTGAATTTTCCCAGCGAAAATTCACCGCTGCTTCTCATCATTTTGACTCCGACAAAAAGTCGGAGACCGGGCTCAAAATGATTCCGAAAGCTTCTACAAAACAGCACACTGCGTCATAAGTTAAAAGTAAAAAAATAAACCGGGCTTTTGTCTGCCGGTGCTTTATCTGTGCGTGAACCACTTCATTCCATCACAATTTTCCCGAGAAGAAGAAAAAAGCCCTCGCGCGGCGAGGGTTTTTCTAAGTGTCCTCCGCTTCGTATTCGCGGAGGATCTCTCCGCCCAGTTGGCAGATGACGTAGAGACGCACTGCTTCTTCGTCCGGACAGGGATGGATAGGTTTCCCTCGCTCATTCCCGTTCGCGTGAAGGATCTCGAGCCATCCGCACGGGAGTTGTTTCGTCTCCAGCGTGCACTCGTAGCTGTCGAAACGGACGTCCAGGAATTTCATCGCCGATCCTCCGAAAGAGGCACCGTGGTTCAGTTCTATTGATTATTATAACTCGTTTGACTTTTCTTTACATATTTTGTATCATGGCGGCGATTTCTAAAGGTCGATCGAATCACGATCTTATGAACAAATTCTTATTTGTTTCCATCGCCTTACTGGCTTTTTTTGTGCCGATCGTCCACGCCGCATACTGGCGGGGTCTTTCGGGGCAAAACGACGTGAATCTCAACTGCGGGAGCACTACTGCGATCATAGAAGGTAGTGGGCATGGCGAAGCGGTCATCTCGAATGCCCGCGCGGTGCTGGTGTATGAGGAGAACGAGCGCCCGGATTTCAAGCGGCGGGGGAGCATTCATATCGACGGTTTTAGCTCTAACAGCGAGTATCAAGGCTACCGCCTGCTCGAAGGATCTGGGACATTGACTTTTAATGGGCAAAATAGGGTGTTCGTGGTAGAGGGCGAGGGCAATGTGCGTTTATCCGGCAATTACCGATTTGCGGGTATTGCAGACCCCGTGTGCCTTCCCAAGGCAATCGAGCCCACCCCCTAGAATTTATATGGCGGAACAAAAAAGCGCCGCCCAAGAGTGACGTTTTTTTTATTCCTTCCTGTTCTTTGCTTTGAAAAAATGCGCCGCTATTGGCGGCGTTTTACGAACTGAGATGGCATATTTTCCGGAGAGGCAAGAACCCTGGTAATCGTGCTATGCTTAATCTGGATTTTAGAGTACGCAAAAGAAGAATTCGCTACCACCATGCCGCATATCCACGAAAAAGTTGACTTTATTTCGGAGGTTTTCGTCGTCCACAAAGACAAAGTGCTTCTCCGCAAGCACGATAAGTATAAGATCTGGCTCGGCGTGGGCGGTCACGTTGAACTCGACGAGGATCCAAACGAGGCCGCAATTCGCGAGGCCAAAGAGGAAGTCGGGCTCGATATCCGGCTTACGGATTTTTCTGGGAAACAGGATTCGTACACCGATTCTTACAAAGAACTTACTCCTCCGATTTTTTTGAACCGCCACGCGATCAACGATACTCATGAGCACATAGCGCTCATATATTTTGCGACTTCGGAGAGTGATACGGTGGTAGCTGGTGGTAGAGATAGAAGTGATGAATGGAAATGGTTTACCAAAGAAGAACTTGAAGATACTGCCTATGGCGTGAGGGAGCACGTGAAGTTTTATGCGCGCCGCGCGCTCGAGATGCTTTCAAGGCCATAAATTCGTATGATTTCTGCGCGCATCAAAAGTGTCCGCAAAGATCTCGAGCGCGAAGGCGCGGACGCGTTTTTGCTCATAAACCACGAGTACTCCGGGCAGCCGGGAACGCGATATCTTTCGGGTTTCTCCGGGTCGGAATCGATCCTTCTTCTCGCGCGGAAAGCGAACTACCTTATAACCGACGGCAGATATTTCTCGCAGGTCGCGCGCGAGGCGCGTTTGTGTCGTCTAGTTCCCTCGCAAGGGTCGGCATTGAATTCACTCAAAACTCTTTCGGGGAAGCTCAAGATCCGGCGTATCCTTTTGGACAGCGAGGCAATTCCGCTTTCCCTCGCGGAGAAGCTCGAATCCGCTTTGAGAGGTGTGCGCGTGATCCGCGCGCCCGGATATTTGAAGGAAATGCGTATTGTAAAAGAGAAGAAGGAGATCGTGCTTCTCAAGAAATCCGCCCGCATCGCGATCTCGGCGTTTCGCAAACTTCTTCCGTCAGTTCGCGCGGGCGTTACCGAACGGGAGCTCGCCGCAAAACTTGAATTTTTGATGAAGATGGGGGGCGCGGAAAAGTCGGCGTTCGACGTGATCGTGGCATCCGGTAGAAACGGTGCCTTCCCGCACGCGAAGCCCACATCGAAAAAGCTGAAACGCGGCGAACTTGTAACGTTCGATTTCGGCGCGTACTGCGAGGGATACGTATCGGACGTCACGCGGACCGTCGCTATCGGGGAGCCCAAGGAGAAGCTCAAAGAAATTTATGAAGTCACGCGGCGGGCGCAGGAACTCGGCGTCGCGCGCGCCCGCGCGGGGTTGACCGGCCGAGAACTTGACCGAGTGTGCCGATCGTATATCGAAAAAAGAGGATATGGAAAATATTTCCTTCACGGCACTGGGCACGGGTTGGGTATGGAGGTGCATGAACTCCCGATTGTCAGCTCCAGTTACGCGAAGAGGTTTCCCGTGGGCGCCGTGATCACATGTGAACCCGGGATCTACATTGAGGGCCTGGGAGGCGTGCGGATAGAAGATACGCTGGTTTTGGGGAAAAAGGGGAATATCAATCTGTCGTGGGATTTGAATAAAAATCTCACCATCCTTCCTTGATGTCGTTTTTTTTGGAGGGATATCGCGTTCGTTTGACACTCCTTTCCCGCCCTTTATAGTTAAGAAGTCGCAAAAGTAATAAAAAAGTTCATGCATATTAACTCCAGACGCGGTGTTTCCATGCCCCTTGTCGTTGCCGTAATCGCCGTGGTTATTGTTGTCGGCGGCATACTTCTTTTCCGGAGCCGAACGGCAACTGACAATGGTTCTCCTAACAAAGGGGCGCCGTCGCTCAAGGTGCCGGCACCGGGATCTGAAGACGTGGACGAGATGGTTGTTGTCGGCGAAAAGGTTATAACCTTTACCGACGCCGGCTATTCTCCTTCAAGTTTGACCGTGAAGGCCGGAGAGACGGTTACGTTCAAAAATGTGGGTTCCAAGCCGACGTGGCCTGCTTCCGCCATGCACCCGACTCATAAGGTGTATCCGGGTTCGGGCATTGAGAAATGCGGAACCTCCGAAGAAGGAAAAATTTTTGATGCCTGCCGCGGCGTTGCACCGGGGGGTTCTTGGTCGTTTACTTTTCATGAGGTAGGTGAGTGGAAGTATCATGATCACCTGAATTCCGGGATATTCGGGACGATTGTCGTTCAAGAGTGATACGGAGATTTTGACGTTCGACTCTGGCATAACAATAAAACTCCCTCGTGGGAGTTTTATTGTTATGTGCCCGGGGCCAGAGTCGAACTAGCACGTCCTTGCGGGCGACAGATCTTACTTGCCCCGTAGCAAATATTATTTTGCTACGGGGAGTTTGTCGTGCCCCGATATCAATTTTGAAATTTGTGGGCGAGGTGGGAGTTGAACCCACATGGTGTTGCCACCGACGGATCTTAAGTCCGTTGCGTCTGCCAGTTTCGCCACTCGCCCGTGTTGTAAATGATGTTTCAAAATTGATACGGGGTAAATCTGCCGATTTCGCCACCCAGGCGTACTAATAGTTAGGTAGTATCCACTAGTGTGAGGCGCGGGGGAGATTCGAACTCCCGTATAGTTCTTTTGCAGAGAACCGCCTTACCTCTTGGCTACCGCGCCGTATCGTTATTCTGCTCTTCTAAAAGTAATTTTTCAACCCGCGCGGCGTCTTCAATGCCGCGATCAAGCTTGAATTCTATTCTCGGAAAGGGTTTGATCCGAACTTTTTTCATAAGGAGGTGCTGAAGGCGGCCTTGAAGGGCATGCAATTCCCCGATTCTTTTTTCTGCCGCCGAGGAAGGGATCACGCTCACGTTCACGATTGCGTGTTCCAGTTTGCTGTCCACCACAACCTCGGTGATGGTAATGAGCGCTCCGCGAGGGTCGATCTCGCGGTTTACAATTTTATTAAGTTCTTCGCGAAGAAGCTTGCTTACGCGGAGCGGGCGGAAATTCATCCCTCACCTCTCGAGGGTTGCGAAGCGTGCGCAATTCCTCGTTGCTGCCTTGTTTCTTTGACCTTGGTGATCATCATTGACGTCTGCCTAAAATATTAGCTTCGAGATAATTGCCTACCCTCGAAAGGTGAGGGATCATTTCTTTATTATCAAACTATCGCTCACATTTACAAATGCGTCCGCATTCACCAGGAGACCGGCTTCGCTTCCCTCGCTCACTTGGTTCGCGTCTTTCTTCTGCTCCTGGAGATTTAAAATCCTCCCGTGCCCCGCAGGTTCGCCGTTCCGCACTATCTCGAACGATGACTTATTTTTTATCACGCCTTTCGCGACCGTGCCGCCCACAATCTGTTTATCGGTTTTTTCCTTGTTGAATACCGCGAGCACCTTGAGTTCCCCGAGAACTTCCGCCCCCACGGGCGCCTTAAGGAATTCCTCAACCGCTTTCGAGAGATCATAAATAATTTCCGAAGTGATAATTTTCACCCTATTGTTCTCGGCGAGATTTTTTGCCGCCTGATCAATGCGGGTTTTGAAGCCGACGATGGTCGCGCCTGTTGCAATGGCAAGTTTTACGTCGCCGTCATTTACCTCCCCGACCGCTTCCCGGAGAACCGCGATCCGCTCCGCGGACTCGAGCCCCGTGATGAGCGCCACGAGCGCCGAAAGCGAGCCTGCATCGCTTGCCTTGAGAATGAGAAAAAGCTTTTGCGCGTTTTTTTCGGCTGTTCCTCCCGCCTTGCGGGCAGAGGACGCTTTTTTCTCCTGAACCGCATGTATCAAAAACTCTTCCTTCGAACTCGTTTCAAATTTTTCTCCTACGTGCGGTAGCTTCTCGAGCCCGATAATAAGGGCAGGCGCGGAAGGCTCGAGCGTTTTTACCCGCTCGCCCAAGAAGTTTTCAAGAATCTTTACCTTGCCTTTTACGCTCGCCGTTCCAATGAAATCGCCGGCTTTGAGCGTCCCGTTCTTCACGATCGCAATCGTTTCCATCCCGCGTTGCCTATCAACTCTGGCTTCGAGAATAAAACCGGAGCCGCTTGCCGTGGGGTCGGAGGTGAGATTTTCTACATCCGCCGCAAGCAGTATGAGATCAAGAAGATCGTTCACTCCCTCGCCGGTTTTTGCGGATATTCCGTGGTAGCTGACGTTTCCCCCGTATCCTTCGAGGAGCACGCCGTTTGTAAGGAGATCATTTTTCACCTTTTCGAGGTTTGCCTCGGGTTTATCGATTTTATTCAACGCGACGACGAATGGCGTTTTAGTTTGGTTCAATATTTCTATCGCTTCCTTGGTTTGGGGCTTTACGCCGTCTTCGGCGGCGACAACAAGTATTGCAAGATCGGCCACTTCCGCTCCGGCGGAGCGCATCTTTGTGAACGCCTCGTGACCCGGCGTGTCAATAAAAGTTATTTTACGGCCGCCGTGGTCAATTTCGTAAGCGCCGATCGATTGCGTAATGCCGCCGGCCTCCCGCGAAGCGACACTCGTCTTTCGTATGTAGTCGAGAAGCGTCGTTTTTCCATGATCAACGTGTCCTATCACAACCACAACTGGCGGTCTCGGTTTCAAATTTTTTGCGTCCATAGAGTAAAAGGTACTTGGGTGTTCGCGAAAAGTCAAAAAAAAGGCTCCACGGCGTGCGTGGAGCGCTAGCGATCCGGGTTGGGAATTTTTTGAGATTTCCTTCTTCGGCGGAAGATGGTCAGCTTTTTCTCCTTGTCGGAATTCTTGATGGGGATTCGGCCGTCATACAGCGATCCCAACACGCCGGCTCGAGCGATCTCCTTCTCAATATCAATCTCGTCGGTTCTCTTGGGCTTCATTGCAACACCTCTAATTGTGTTCTTTGTGTTCTAATAGGCACTATAGCATCTTATATATCAAAGGGTCAATAAAAAGCTCCGCGGGGCGCGGAGCTAACGTGGAGGTGAATTGGGCGGGTTCAGTTGCGGCAGCAGCCGTTGCGGTGACTGTGGGCGCGATAGCGATCGTGAACTCGTGTCGGATGATGAAGCGTTGCCCGCTTGGGTTTGGAATTCCTGAAGGGAATAATGCTTCTCGCGGGAGTGTATCCGGTCTCTTTCGCGATGGCTCTCATGAGCTCCGCTTTGGTCATCCTGCCTCCTTATGAAAAAGGGTTCTATGTTCAAGAATAAAACTTTGAGTTTTAAAATCAAGTTGATAACTTTTTTACACTGACGTATTATTGTTATTGCTGAACGGAGGCGCGGCTGAGCTTGCCCCGCCAAGGCGGGGTGAAGTCAAAAGCAACAATGTTTTATGGAGAGGTGGCTGAGTGGTCAAAAGCAACGGTTTGCTAAACCGTGCCTCGAAAGGGGCCCGTGGGTTCGAATCCCACCCTCTCCGCCAAAATTGAAAATCGGAATTGGAAGCCGAAATGGGGTCGCGCCGCAGGCGC
>CAYHEU010000036.1:0-8530 GCA_964355785.1 uncultured Candidatus Saccharibacteria bacterium
TGGCCATCATAAAGAGTCAATTTCCGAACGAGGATATTTTTATAAGCGGGGGCAAGATAACCTCCTTATCCTTGCCGGAGAAAAGAGATTGTGAGATCCTCTCGGTATTTGTGAACTCACGGATAGACAGCGCTGTACTTCACGCATTCCCGAACTTGAAACTCCTCACGACGCGTTCCACCGGTTATGATCATATTGATATCGCCGAGTGTAAAAAACGGGGGATTCCTGTCGCCTACGTGCCGGGCTATGGCGACAACACCGTTGCCGAATACGCATTCGGGCTTCTTTTAAATCTCACACGAAAAATTTATCAAGGTATTGACCAGATAAAAGAAACGGGTTCTTTCGCGCTTACAGGACTTCGCGGGATGGATATTAAGGGCAAAACTATCGGCATAATCGGCACTGGCCGCATCGGGAAAGAAATGATAAAGATTGCGAACGGGTTCGGGATGAATGTGATAGCATATGATCCATTTCCAGACGAGGCATACGCGAAGGAACATGGGTTTGTGTATATGCCACTTAAGGATTTACTCAAAAGTTCCGACGTGGTGTCGCTCCACTGTCCATATAACCAGCAGACGCACCACCTTATCAACAAGACGAATATCGGACTTATGAAACCGGGCGCGTATCTCGTGAACACCGCGCGCGGGCCCATTGTGGAAACAGAAGCGCTGATCTCGGCGCTCCAGGGCGAGATTCTGGGCGGCGCGGCGCTTGACGTGCTTGAAGAAGAAGGAGAAACCAAAGACGAGGTGTTTTATCTTCAGCAAGCACATCCGAAAGAGGAGGAGCTCCGCACCATGATTGAGAATCATATGCTCATGAAAATGCCGAACGCACTCATCACTCCGCATAATGCCTTCAATTCGCAGGAAGCGTTGGAACGCATTCTCGCAACGACGCTTCAAAATATAAAAAGTTATATTGCAGGGAAACCGATGAACATAGCGCCATAATTTATGTCAAAAATTGCTTCAGTTCATGCACGCCCGATTCTTGATTCTCGCGGTGAGTGGACGGTTGAAATTCAACTTATAACCGATAACAAACAACTTATAACCGCTTCCGTGCCGCAGGGGAAGAGCACCGGAAGCCATGAGGCGCATGCAGTTTCGGCGGAGCAGGCGGTAAAAAACATTCAGAAAATCGTGAACCCCCGGCTTAAAGGGAGAAATCCGTTTGAGCAGAGAGAAATTGACGAGTTTTTGATCAAGCTTGATGGGACCCCGACCAAACGACGGCTTGGAGCAAACGCTATTCTGGGGGTTTCTATGGCCGTTGCGCGTGCGGGGGCGCTTGAGAAGAAGTTGCCGCTCTGGAAACATTTGCGCGCACTTTCCAGTTTGACGGTTCCAAAAAAAGCATTCCCGCGTTTTTATATCAATGTGATAAACGGAGGCCTCCATGCGGGAAATAATCTGGATTTTCAGGAGTATTTAATAATTCCAAAAACAAAGACAATTGTGGAGTCGGTCCGCGTTGGAACAACTTTTTATCACGCACTTGGCGACTATCTCTCAAAGACGATGGATAAAACAGAAACGAATGTCGGTGACGAAGGGGGCTATGCGCCGAATTTCAAGAACAATCTCGAGCCGTTCGCAATTCTGAAGAAAGTCGCAAAATCGCTCGGTTTTGGAAAAAAAGTTGATTTTGGAATGGATGCCGCGGCAAGCGGCGTAAAAATCCCTCGAGCAAAACTTTTTTCACTTTATAAATCCATGCGGCGGAACTTCGACTTGTTCTATCTTGAAGACCCGTTTCGCGAAGAGGAGTTTGACGTGTTCACGAAGCTCCGTGTTGCGCTGGGATCAAAAATATTAATCGCCGGAGACGATCTCACAACCACGAATGTTTCACGTATGCACCTCGCGCATAGCCATGGAAGCGTAAATGCGGTTATAATTAAACCAAACCAAATCGGCACGGTGAGCGAAGCGATTAATGCCGTGCGGCTTGCGCGTAAGTACGGTTGGACCATTGTCGCCTCTCACCGGAGCGGCGAAACAAACGACGATTTTATTGCAGATTTTTCCTACGGAGTCGGCGCGGATGGCATAAAACTCGGCGCTCCCGCGCGCGGCGAGCGGATCGCGAAATATAACCGATTGCTGGAAATAGAAAGGTCGGTAAGATAAACATCATTAACCAATGCAAAATTCTAAGGCAATTGAGTGGATTTTGAGGATTGCCGTCGCCGGTGAATTTCTTGGGCATGGCGTTTTCGCGATTCAAGGAAAAGCGCAGTGGGTTGGATGGTTCGCGAAGTTTGGCGTGAGCGACCCCGTCCTCGCGAAGCAATTGCTTCTCGTTGTCGGCATTATGGACGTTCTTCTTGCGCTTCTCGTTCTCATAAAACCAATCCGAATCGCGCTCCTCTGGATGACGTTTTGGGGTTTTTGGACTGCGCTCATACGGCCAATAGTAGGAGAACCAATCTGGGATTTTGTGGAACGTTGGGCGAATTGGGGCGCGCCCCTTGCGCTCTTTCTACTTCTCGGCCGGCCTCGATCCGCGAAAGAATGGTGGAAATAAATAATCTTGATGACTAAAACTCAAAAGCTATTTCTTTTTCTCACCCGGGTCGCGATGGGGTGGCTCTTCTTCTACGCTGGCATCACAAAAGTACTGAATCCGGAGTGGTCAGCTGCAGGATTTTTGAAGGGAGCGAAAACATTCACCAGTTTTTACGGTTCTCTCGCGCAGCCGGGGACGATTGAGATCATAAACTTCGCAAACGAATGGGGACTTACGCTCCTCGGCGTTTCGCTGATCCTTGGCATCGGAGTTCGCTTATCTTCTTTTCTCGGCGCGGTTCTTATGATTCTCTACTATCTGCCCCGACTTCAATTCCCACATCCGGATCCGAATTCATATATAGTTGATCAGCACATCATCTATGCGCTTCTCCTGCTTTACTTTGCGACAATCAAGGCGGGACGTATATGGGGATTAGAGAACTGGTGTGCAAAACTTCCGATTTGCTTAAAAATACCAAAGCTTAGAAGCTGGTTTGGATAGATCCTCAACTGCCTCGACTCTCGGAAGAAGCTGGAATAAAAAAATAATTCTAGAGAAATTTTTCTCCAAAGATCTGTTTTTGTGAGGAGGTGGCGGTTGTGATAAAGTGTTTCTCGCGGGCGCCCTTTAGGCGCCATGTTCTTGTTTTCATGCCAAAATATCTACACTACACTTTCAAACTCGCTCTTCGACAGAAAAAACTCGTTTCCATTCTGTTTTTCCTCTTGGTTTTAGGGGTAACCGCACGCCTTATCGAACCGTATCTTTACAAAATAACGGTTGATACGTTGACCGAGGGACTTCTTGGGGGAGGATTCACGGAGGCGGCGATCAACCTCCTTATTGGAGTTATTGTGTTTTGGTTTGTCCTCGCCGTCATTTTGAACATCACGAATGCCCACGCCTCGTTTATCGTGTGGAAAATCGGGAGTGAAAACTCGCAGACGGTTCACATGGCGGGATATCGGCGGCTACTCCGGCTCGATTATGCCGAGCACGTCAAGGAACATTCAAGCCGGCATGCCAAAATTATTGACGATGCGGACGTAAGCATATGGGAAATGACAAACTGGTGGCTTGGGCGATTCTCTTCGGCGCTCTTCGGTTTTACCGGCATGCTTATCATCGCGCTTTTGGTGAGTTGGCAAATGACACTCATCGCCGTTTCCGTACTTCCGCCCGGCCTCTGGTTCATTATGTATTACGTGAAAAAATGCGAAGATGAACAGCGGAAAGTCAATAAACTCTGGCAGGATAAGCATGAACACCTTGCCGATCAGGTGAGTAATATTATCACCTACAAGCTGAATCCGCGCGAGCATGTTTTCCTTGGGCGGCATCAAGAATTCGTGAACCGGGCGAAAGACGCCCAAACGGAACTCAACAAAAAATGGCGCTTGGTCGAGATGTTCAATCCGGACGTGTTTGCGAGGTTTCTCGTGCTCGGTTTCGGTATTTTTCTGGTGAAAGACGGGACAATTACGCTCGGAACGCTTTTCATGTTTATGGGACTCTTGAACGAGATTTTGGTCCCGCTCCGCGTCTTGGGCGACATTCTTCCGCAGTACACGAGACGAGCGCAGCATATCGAGCAATTTCTCTCGCTTCTTGAGCGCCGCGATGCGGTTGTCGCACCGCAAAAACCCGTTCGTGCAAAAGATATCCGGGGAGAAGTTGAACTACGGAATGTCTCCTTCTCTTATTTTCAAGGGGACACGGAAACGTTTTCTCTCAAAGAGATTTCTTTTCTCATCAAGCCGGGGCAAACTGTCGCGCTCGTCGGTCGTTCCGGTTCGGGAAAAACAACGATAATGGCGCTTTTGAACCGCCTCGTCGATCCGAGCGAGGGAACTATCGCGATAGACGGCGTAGATTTGCGTAATTTTGATCTTGAAGAATTGAAGCGCTATGTCGGGACGGTGCTTCAGGAAAACGCGATGTACGACGAGACGGTTCAAGAAAACATTGCGTACGGCGATCCGGGCGCGTCTCGTGCGCGCATTATGAAGGCCGCGAAAGAAGCATCCGCCCACGAATTTATTCAACGTCTTCCGAAGAGGTACGACACCTTGATTGGCGAAAAAGGGGTAAGACTCTCGGGGGGCGAAAAGCAGCGAATCGCGATTGCGAGAGCGATACTTAAAAATCCGAAGATCGTGATCCTCGACGAACCGACGAGCGCTTTGGACAGCATTACGGAGATGAAAGTTCAGCATGGACTAAATCGCCTAATGAAGGGAAGGAGCACCTTAATTATTGCCCATCGTCTTTCGACGGTTCGGCACGCCGACATCATCATTGTCCTCGATCAAGGAAAAATTATTGGAAAGGGCCCACACCACGAGCTCTTAAAGAGCTGTTCTACGTATAAGACGATGGTAAATCTCCAGATCGGAGGGTTCCTTGCCGATCGTTAAATCATATTATTCTCAAAATAACAATCAGCGTGAAAAAGCATTCGTTCAAACCAAAACCCGGGCAGATTGATTATACAAAGGCCGAGCGGGCGCCCGTGATTAACTGTCTCGTACAACACGAAGGAAAAATTTTAATTGTGAAGAGGAGTTCGAAGATGCGATTTTATCCCGGATACTGGCACTGCATTTCGGGTTTTTTGGACGACGCGCACACGCCGGAAGAAAAAGCGAAAGCGGAATTACGAGAGGAAACGGGTATCGAGGAAAAAAACATTGTTTCAATTAAAGCGGGTCCGGTTTATGAACTCAAGGACGAGGAGCATAAGAAAACGTGGATGGTGCATCCGTTTCTTGTTGAGGTAAACACAGACAAGGTGGTGCTCGATTGGGAAGCGGATGATTACAAATGGATAAAACCTGAAGAACTTTCAAATTTCAATATATTGCCTGGGCTTGGCAAAGTCGTAGACATACTGCTTAAAAAACAATGACAAAAAAAGTTCTCACGCTCTCTATTATTTACAAGGAGCCCCACATACTCCTCGGGATGAAGAAAAAAGGATTTGGCGCGGGGCGGTGGAATGGTTTTGGGGGAAAAGTCGAGCAAGGGGAGGCCATTCAAGATGCGGCGAAGCGGGAGATTTTTGAAGAGACGGGGATTCATACCCACGATCTTCACGAAGTCGGACTCATCGATTTTGAATTCCAAAACAATCCCGAGATTCTCGAAGTTCATATTTTCCGGGTACAAGGGTGGAGTGGGGAACCCATCGAAACCGACGAAACGAGGCCAAAATGGTTTCATAAAAACGAGATTCCCTTCGGGGAAATGTGGCCTGACGACGTTTATTGGCTTCCGCTTCTCCTTGAGGGCAAGAAATTCCGCGGTAAGGTTCTTTTCGCAGACATGGAGAGGATTATCGACTACAAAATAGATCTTGTTTAAAATACGAGATAGATATTCAACGATCAGACCGACTTATCCACTGCCGAGGAAATTGCGAAAGGACGGCATATTCGTTATGTTCTAAGTAGCCCCCTCATGCACTTCTGCCATGGAGGAAAATCATGGGACTCTCATTGTGCCCCACGTGCCGGAAGAACCAGCGGGAAGAGAACGAATTATATCCTCTTAAAGAGGTGGAGGAATCCGAAAATACGATCTACGCGATATATTGGTGCAACACGTGCTGCGCGCCATTCAAGATGGAAGCTCGATGCGAACCCGTGAATCTTAGCGATGACGACATCGCAGAATTGATCCATGGGAGGTCAGTCGAGCTGCCGAAAGCACTCCATCCACCCGACCATCCCGTCATGTAGGGAGGAGAGGACAAAAGAAACCCAAAGGGAGTAAAACTCCCTTTTTCTTTTCCGATCTGCATTATAATGAAGATAATGACAAAGAAGAGGAAGGTGGCAATTTTTGACATTGACGGAACGATCTTCCGCTCAAGTTTGCTGATTGAGCTTGTAGACACTTTTATCATTCAGGGAATTTTTCCGAAGAAAGCCGCTCGCCTTTATGAGCGTCCCCACAAAGAATGGATGGATCGGAAAGAAAATTATGGCGGCTACATTCATGGGGTAATTAAAGCATTCGACAAATACGTGAGGGGCGTATCGAGGAAAGATTTAATAAAGGTGGCAAAAAAAGTCGCATCACTCCACAAAGATCGCGTGTACCGCTACACAAGAGATCTCGTTCGGGAGCTCAAGAAGAAAAATTACTACCTTCTCGCAATTTCCCATTCTCCAAAATATATCACTCAAGAATTCGGAAAAAAGCTTGGCTTCGATAAAATCTACGGGCGCCTCTTCGAGGTCGATCAAGACAACCGTTTTACGGGCGCACTGCTCTACCCCGACCTTATAGAAGACAAGGCAAAAATTCTGATGAGAGCGGTCGAGAAAGCAAATCTTACCCTCAAAAACTCGGTAGGGGTAGGGGATACCGAAACAGACATAAGTTTTCTCGAACTAGTCGATCGACCGATTTGTTTTAATCCCAATAGCCGTCTCTATGGAGTTGCGAAGAAGCGCGGCTGGTCGATAGTTGTTGAGCGGAAAGATGTCGTGTACCATCTCTAGAAAATGATATCAATAGAGGACTTCAGAAAAGTTGAGCTCCGCGTTGCTCTCGTAGAAGAAGCTGAGCGGGTGCAGGGTTCGGAAAAACTTATCAAATTGAAGATTTCTCTTGGCGAGGAGAGACGCCAAGTTATTGCAGGAATTGGTAAAGCTTATGAACCGGATAGTTTGATCGGAAAGAAAATCATTATTGCCGCAAATCTCGAGCCAAGGGTGCTTATGGGAGAAGAAAGCCAGGGAATGCTTCTTGCCGCGGACGCGGGAGACGGAACGCCTGTGATCCTTATACCGGAAAAATCGGTCCCTCCGGGAACCCTGATTAAATAAATTCCGATGTTTAAAATCATCAAGGAAGCCGGCGCTGCACGCCTCGGCGTTTTAAAAACCCCGCACGGGATTGTGGAAACGCCGAGCTATGTGGTGGTCGCAACCGACGGGAGGGTTCGCGCACTTGAACCGAGCGATCTATCGGCGAGTGGCACGCAAATGGTGATTTCAAACACCTATCATTTGTGGCGCGCGCTCGGCGAAGAGGGGCTCGCAACTTTCCCTGGTCTTCATGAATTTATGGAATGGTCGGGTCCCATTATGACCGACAGCGGGGGCTTTCAGGTGTTCAGCTTGGGGTTCAGGCGAGAGTCGGGTATCGGAAAAATTTTAAAAAAAGATGGAAAACGAGCAGAAGGCAGAATTTCAGAAAACCTTGTGCGCGTTACGGAATCCGGAGCGTACTTTACTGACGCAGGGGAAGAGGTATACCTTGATGCGGAGTTGTCGATCAAGATTCAGGAGCAGCTCGGCGCAGATATTATTTTTGCGTTCGACGAACCGACTTCTCCTCTCCACGACTATGAATATACAAGACAATCTCTCAAGAGGACTCATGAGTGGGCCAGGCGCTCACTCGAAGCCAAGGAATCCGAACAACTCGTTTACGGCGTCGTTCAGGGGGGCGCATTTGAAGATCTGCGCAAGGAAAGCGCTCAGTTTATCATGTCACTCCCGTTTGACGGATTTGCGATCGGGGGATCGTTTGGAAGTTCCTTTGGGGCGGAGAGGCACGAAACGTTCGATGCCTTGAGATGGACGTGCCCGCTCCTTCCCAAAGGAAAACCCCGTCATCTTCTTGGCGTCGGAAAAATAGAAGATGTTTTCGAAGCCGTTTCGTTGGGAATAGACACTTTTGATTGTGTAATTCCTACGCGGGAGGCGCGCCACGGGTCGATCTGGACCAAACAAGACCGCTATGAAGTTGTGCGCGGACGGTATAGAAACGACGATTCGCCGCTTGCCGAAGACTGCTCATGCCCGGCGTGTTCCGAACGAGAGGTGAAAAGAGCAGAGCTTTATGCGCTTTTTAAAGATCGCAATTTTGAGGCGTTGCGGCTCGCAACGCTCCACAACGTGTATTTTTTCAATAACCTCATGCGTGAAATCAGGGAAGAGATACGCGAAGAGCTGTTCGCTGAACTTAAGAACGACTATCTTGG